>JABDQZ010000209.1 GCA_013041975.1 Gammaproteobacteria bacterium | reverse complement strand
GTCTGGCTTCGCGAATTAGCAGTGAACTTAACCAGCAGCCGGGTGAAACGGTTGGCTACAAGGTGCGTTTTAAAGACACCGTAAAACCACAAACCCGCGTCAAGCTGTTAACTGACGGCATGTTGCTGGCTGAAATCCAGCAGGATAAATGGCTCAATGATTATGACACACTGATCATCGATGAGGCGCATGAGCGTAGCCTGAATATCGATTTTCTGCTGGGCTACCTGAAATCTTTATTGAAAAGACGCAAGGACCTTAAAGTCATTGTCACTTCCGCAACGATCGATCCGGAACGTTTTTCAAAACACTTTAACGATGCACCAATAATTAATGTCAGTGGGCGCACTTATCCCGTTGAAGTGTTATATCGACCTCCGGAAGAGTCGGTTTCGGAGCGCGATGATGGTATGCAACAGGCTATTGTTGCTGCCGTTGATGAACTGGGGCGCTTGTCTCGTGGTGATGTTCTGATTTTCCTCTCGGGTGAAAGAGAAATCAGGGAAACGGCCGAGCACCTGCGTAAACACAAGCTTGGGCTGACCGATATATTACCCCTGTATGCCCGACTGGGTCCGGCAGAGCAGGGTAGAATATTTTCTCCATCCAACAAGCGCCGCCTCATTCTGGCAACTAACGTGGCGGAAACCTCCGTTACTGTACCAGGTATACGTTATGTGATTGATGCTGGCTTTGCGCGTATCAGTCGCTATAGCCATCGCTCCAAGGTGCAGCGTTTACCAGTTGAACGAATATCACAAGCCAGCGCCAATCAGCGCAAAGGGCGTTGTGGACGTGTCGCGGCGGGTGTCTGTATCCGTTTGTATGATGAAGATGATTTTAATAACCGTAGCGAATTTACCGAACCGGAGATATTAAGAACCAATCTTGCCACCGTTATCCTGCAAATGAAGTTGCTGAATTTTGGTGATATCGAGGCGTTTCCTTTTCTGGAAAAACCGGAAACAAAAATGATTCGTGACGGTTATCGGGTGCTGCATGAAATCGGCGCGGTTGATACCTTCGAAAAAGTCACTCATCTCGGAAAGCTGTTAGCCAGATTGCCGGTGGATCCTCGTGTTGGTCGTATGTTGCTGGAAAGCGCGCAGGAGGGCTGTCTTAAAGAGGTGCTGGTGATTGCGGCTGCCCTGTCTGTGCAGGATCCCCGTGACAGACCGATGGATAAACAGCAACAGGCTGATGAAGCCCATCAGGAATTCAGACATGAGTCTTCGGATTTTCTGGGTTTTTATAACCTTTGGAAGCACCTGCAGGAAAAGAAAAAGCATTTATCCCGGCGCAAGTTTAGCCAGTACTGTCGTCAGCGTTTTCTTTCTGCGACGCGTGTGATGGAGTGGTTTGATATTCATCATCAGATGCAGGGGCAACTGCATGAAATGGGTTACCGGGAAAATGAACAGGATGCACATTACGATGTCATTCACCAAAGCCTGTTGTCCGGTTTGCTGAGTCATATCGGCAACAAATCGCAAGGTAAAGACAGGGATTATCTTGGTGCCCGTAATACACACTTTCATGTGTTTCCCGGGTCGGTGTTATTCAGGGAGCAGCCGAAGTGGGTGATGGCTGCCGAACTGGTTGAAACAACCAAATTGTATGCAAGGACGATGGCAAAAATTGACCCACGCTGGGTTGAATCATTATCAGGTCATCTGCTCAAACGTAATTATTCCGAGCCCCACTGGCAAAAGAAAAGAGGCCAGGTTGCCGCTTATGAACGGGTAACCCTGTATGGGGTCACCCTGGTTAGCGGTCGCAAGGTGAACTACGGGCCAATTAATCCTGAAGAGGCGAGGGAAATTTTTATCCGCTTTGCTCTGGTAGAAGGTGATTTTGAAACCCGCGCAAAATTCTGGCGTCACAACCAGGAACTGATCGAATACGTCCATGACCTAGAAGCGCGTGCCAGGCGCCGCGATATTCTGGTTGATCCGCAAGTGCTGTATGAATATTACGATGCGCATATACCTGAAGGCATTTACAGCAAGCCGCAGTTTGAAAAGTGGCTGAGAAAAGCCAGTGCCAGACAGCCGAAACTGCTATTCCTCAAACAATCTGACCTGATACGCAAAGACGCAGATATTGTTGATGCCAACAATTTCCCTGACCGGGTTAAGCTGGGTTCATTGATGTTGCCGCTTCAATACCACTTTGATCCCAAAGAAAAAGAGGATGGTATCAGTCTTATCGTGCCGGTTGCCATGATTAATCAGCTCAATGCCACGCAGGGAGACTGGCTGGTTCCAGGATTGTTGAAAGAAAAACTGGTTGCTTTACTTAAAAGCCTGCCCAAGCAATACCGTCGCCAGCTTGTGCCGATACCGGATACCGTTGACAAACTCATGCAACAGCTTGATCCCCACTCTGAGC
>JABDQZ010000203.1 GCA_013041975.1 Gammaproteobacteria bacterium | reverse complement strand
ATGATGCACCAATGGCTTCGATTGAACTGGCAAAATTAGAGGCTATTCATCTGATTGAGTCCAGGAATGAAGACTCGCCACTGGATGACATGCCTGCAATTGAGTATCAACAGCTTTATCAATCTCTAAACAGCCGTTACCAGAAAATTGCCCACTATTTTGAACACACGGTTAATACTGAGAAGGTTATTACAGAGGCGGTTTCCAGAGAAACACTCGAAGACATCAGCAACAAAGTAAAAAATATATGGGGCCGTATTTCAGACCTTGAAGAAGAGATACGACTAGCCAAAGACAACATCAACATGACTCACCAAATGGAAAGTAGTCTGGAACGATTCAGAAACCTGGATATTGATCTTGGCAAACTGGCAAGAGAAAGCCGCTTCATCAAAATTTTTATCGGCACTATCCCCAATAGTGAATATGATCAACTCGAACGCGCACTGACTCTGGCCAATACCGTTATGGATGCCTTCCACCGGGCTGACATTCATCATTATGTCACCGTTGTGACTTCACGCGACCAGCAGGAGGATGTCAGTGAAATTCTCAAGTCGGCTGGTTTTCACGAGATCAGCATCCCGCAGGAGCTACATCAACATCCTGATATCATACGCAGGGATATTGAAAAACAACTTTCCGGTTATCAGAAACACATTGATGAATTGACAGAAAATATCAATAACGTCATAAACGACCACAGAGACGTTCTTGATGAAACGCTCAAAATTCTGACTGGAGCCAAACCCTATTCCGAGCTTGCCAACGCCCTTTTCGGCAAGGGAGAACTGGTTTATCTCGAAGGCTGGATACCAGAAGACAAAATGCAACTGGTTGATCAACAGTTGCAGCAAAAACTGCAGTACCCCTACCTGCTGAACTTTCGCGAGCCCCAGCAGGATGAACTGTTAAGCGTACCTTTCCTGGAAAAAAGCAGCCGACTGTTGAAACCTTTCCGTGCACTCGTTGGTCAATACGGAATTCCTGAATACAGCGAGATTGACCCCACGCGTTTATTTGCCTTTTCCTACATACTGATGTTCGGCATGATGTTTGGAGATATCGGCCATGGCGCTGTTATCGTTCTGGCTGGTTTTTTACTGCGAAACAAGATTGACGGCCTGTTCACCTTTGCTGCCTTGGCAGGCATTTCCTCAATGATTTTCGGCCTGTTGTATGGAAGCCTGTTTGGCTATGAACATGTGATTGATCCGGTGTGGATGTCACCAATGGAAGATCCTTCTCACATGTTGGTGCTGGCACTTTACTGGGGCATCGGTTTTCTGGTGATTGCCAACCTGTTATCCATCTACAATCTGCTGGCTATCGGCCAAAAGGAACAGGCCGTTTTTAGCAACCGAGGCATCTTCGGACTGATTCTTTTCCTGGGTAGTGTCTATGCCGGCTATCAATATATGGTCAATAACCGTTTCGGCATCACCGAATGGATCATCATTGGCATACCGTTATCAGCTATTTTATGGAAACACTGGCAACATATGGATGGCTCGGTGGCTGAAAAAGTCCTGCTGATCTCCATCGAAGGACTGGATAACATGATTAATATTTTATCAAGCACCCTCTCGTTTTTGCGTGTTGCTGCATTCAGCCTGAACCATGTGGCACTGGCTTTGGCCGTATTTACGCTGGCAGGCATGATGGATACCTTCGGACATATTATGACTGTTATCCTCGGCAATATATTCATTATCGTGCTGGAAGGTGGCATTGTTGCCATCCAGTGCCTGAGACTCGAATACTATGAAGGATTCTCGCGTTTTTTCAGTGGCCGCGGGCATCGTTTTGATCCGTTAAAAATTGAATCTGTGTTGTAGCTGATACAAAACCTGTGGAGAAATAATATGTACACCATACTCATTTTATTAACTGCCAGCATCCTGCTGCTTATCTTGACAGGTCTTTACCTGGAATTCAGACCCCGGACGCTTACAGCTCACAACAAGGTACATATCAAGCGAGGTCTTGGTCTCAACCTTTTGCTGTTTAGCGGCGGCCTGGCTGTAATGATGTTCATGGGTATAGAGGATGTCATGGCTGCTGTTGAAGCGAGTGAAGTCACCAAGGAAATCAGTACCGGTCTGGGACTGGCCCTGCTGGGTATTGGACTGCCAACCGGCCTTGCCACCATCGGTGCTGGTATTGCAGTTAGTTCGGTTGGTGCTGCTTCACTGGCCGTCATTACCGAAAAACCAGAAATGTTCGGCCGTACATTGATTTACCTGGGACTTGCTGAAGGTATTGCCATTTACGGTCTGGTCATGTCCATTCTGCTGCTGGGTAAAATCTGATCATGCGCATCATTGCAGTCGGCAGCCAGGCACTGATGGACGGTTTCGCCCTGCTGGGCATTGAAACCCATGTCGACCTGGACAGAACAGCGCTTGAAGCGATGCTGGTGTCAATCGTTTCCTCCCAGGAACGCACCTTGATCTATCTGCAGCAGGACATGCTTGATCACGATATTCCCATACTCAAACAGATTCGCAGTGAAGGCGGCTCTATTCTCATCAGTGAAGTCCCTTCCCTGCAAGAACCGGAAAATCGACAAGCTTCAATCGACTTGCTGATCAATAAAACCATTGGAGCTTCAGCTCTGGAAAACTCTCATGAATAATCAGACTGATCAAGTTTCCATGTTAAAACAGGCCATGCTGGAGCGCGCCCGTAAACTGGCAAATGAACATATTGCCCAGGGTAATATTTCCCGTCAGAATATCATGCAGGATGCGCGTGAAAAGATTCAGCTCATGGAACAGAAAGAACTACTCACCGCCAAGGTACTGGCCGAACGCGAATTCCTGCGAACTGTACAGGCCAGTGAAATTCATATGCAGGCTGAAATGGATCGCAACCGCTGGGGCATGGTTCTGGTAGTGATGGAAAGACTGAACGGTTACCTCGCCGGCCTTCCACAAGACAAAACACAGTATCGTGCAGTATTTATCAAGCTGTTAAAACAGGCCAGTGAACTGATTGCACAAGAACAGATGACAGCCTTTCTCAACAAGCCAGACCACAAAAACTTTTCTGCCCAGTGGAAAAACATCACCAGTGAAGCTACCCGCTTTACTATCACCTTATCGGATGAAACCACAGACAGTCATGGCGGCGTGAGACTGCTTTCAGCTGATGGCACTGTGATGGTTGATAACACCTTTGAAGGCCTGGTATCACGACAGGAAAAAGAATTACAGAAGATTATTTTTGAACGACTGTTTGCCTCGGTATCCGGAACAGGAGTGATTTCTCATGGGTAAGGTCATGGAAGTCAATGGTCCACTGGTTACCATCCAGCAAAATAATATCCGTAACGGCGAACAGGTGCGTATTGGCAAGCTTGGTCTGGTTGGAGAAGTCATCAGCCTGTTTGAGAACCGGGCGCTGGTACAGGTTTATGAGACCACAGAATCATTACATCCCGGTGAAGAGGTCGAAGGCCTTGGCAAGCCGCTCTCGGTAGAACTTGGCCCCGGTATGCTAGGGCAAATCTTTGATGGTGTTCAAAGGCCACTCAATAAAATTCTTGAAATGAGTGGGGAAACCATTGCCCGTGGCCTGACAGTCAATTCACTGGATCGTGAAAAAAAATGGCATTTTGTTCCAGCTGATAATCTGGAGGTGGGCCAAATCGTCACACAAGGCACCATAATGGGAACTGTACAGGAAACTCCTACGATTACTCACCGTGTACTGGTCCCCCCCGGTAAGCAAGGTGAAATTGTCGAACATGCCGGTGAGGGAGATTACACCGTTGAAGAAATCATCGTGCGCATTAAAGACAGGAACAATAAACTCGTTGATCTTAGGATGTATCACGACTGGCCAGTGCGGACACCGCGCCCTTTCCAGTCACGCACCTCGTCAGCACAACCCTTGCTGACAGGCCAACGTATTCTGGATACCTTCTTTCCATTATTAAAAGGCGGCAAGGCTGCAGTACCCGGTCCATTTGGTGCCGGTAAAACCATGGTACAGCAACAGATTGCACGCTGGGCTAATGCCGACATAGTTTTGTATGTAGGTTGTGGTGAACGCGGTAACGAACTGGTTGATATCCTGGAAACCTTTCCTCAATTGACTGACCCGTACACCGGCCGATCATTAATGGAAAGAACCTTCCTTGTTGCTAATACGTCCAACATGCCAGTGGTCGCTCGCGAAGCCAGTATTTATGTTGGCGTCACCATGGCTGAGTACTATCGCGACCAGGGGTATGATGTGGTGATGGTGGCCGATTCGACCAGTCGATGGGCAGAAGCATTACGTGAAGTAGCAGGCCGTCTTGGTCAGATGCCGGTTGAAGAAGGCTACCCGGCCTACCTGGCTTCAAGGCTGGCCGCATTCTATGAACGCGCCGGAAGCGTTAACACGCTGGCTGAGAATATGGGCTCAGTCACCCTGATTGGTGCAGTCTCTCCTCCTGGCGGTGATTTTTCAGAACCGGTGACCAGTCACACTAAAGAAATCATACGTACCTTCTGGGCATTATCCAAACCCCTGGCCGATGCCCGCCACTACCCGGCAGTATCATGGATTGAAAGTTTCTCCGATTATGAAGCTCGCGCACGTGACTGGTGGGCAGAAAATGTCAATCCCAAATGGAGTTCGCATCGCCAACAGGCGCTGACACTGTTAACACAGGCTGATGAACTGGAACGTATCGTCAACCTTGTAGGACCTGAAGCCCTGTCTTCAGCACAACGCTGGACACTTGAAAGTGCCGGTATTATCAAGGAAGGTCTGTTACAACAAAGCGCCCTGGATGAAACCGACAGTTATTGCTCACCGGAAAAACAGTTCCGTTTGATGGACCTGATTTTGAAATTCTATGAAACCGGCAATGAACTGATCAAACTAGGAATGCCTGTTGAACAACTCGCCGAGTTACCAGAAAACGGCAAGATACGTCGACTCAAGTCGTCGATAGCCAATGATCAACTTGAGGAACTGGACAGCTTTGCCAGTGAACTATTCAAACATCTGGATTATATGCGTGCAGAATACGCCGGTACGAAGGAAACCAACGCATGAAACAGATTGAATACAAACATGTAACAGCGGCACGTGGCTCACTACTGTTTTTAAAGGGTGGAACCGATGCTGCACTGGGTGAGCGTGTTGCCATCCGTGATATCGATGGCAATATTCGTAATGGCCAGGTGATCAAGACTTCCGACAAAATGATCCTCGTTCAGGTGTTTGAATCAACCGAGCATATTGACCTGGAAAATACCTGGATACGTTATCTGGATGAGCCATTTGAACTGGCACTGTCTCCCGATATGCTGGGAAGAAATTTCAATGGTATTGGTGAGCCACGTGATAATCGTCCCCCCATTGTTTCCAGCCTGGTACGTAATGTTAATGGTTCTCCGATTAATCCGGCAGCACGTGCCTATCCCCGCGAATTTATTCAAACAGGCATTTCCAGTATTGATGGTTTGAACTCACTGGTTCGTGGACAGAAACTTCCAGTGTTTTCAGGGTCAGGTTTACCGCACAACCGTATTGCAGCGCAGATTGTTCGTCAGGCAAAGCTGCCAGATGAATCATCCAACTTCGTTATCGTGTTTGCTGCCATGGGCGTCTCACATTCTGACGCACGTTTCTTTGAAACCGAGTTTGAATCCAGCGGGGTATTAAGAAACGTGGTGATGTTTACCAACCTGGCGAACGACCCACCGATGGAAAGGCTTATTCTGCCTCGCACTGCTTTAACGGCCGCAGAATACCTGGCTTATGACCTTGATCATCATGTACTGGTGGTTATCACTGACATGACGAATTATGCTGAAGCCCTGCGTGAAATTGCCACAGAAAAAGGGGATGTTCCTTCACGTAAAGGTTATCCCGGTTACCTGTATTCTGACCTGGCCGAGATCTATGAACGTGCCGGGCGTGTAAAAAACCGTCACGGTTCAATTACCATGATCCCGATTCTGTCGATGCCCAGTGATGACATTACCCACCCGATACCAGATCTGACCGGCTATATCACTGAAGGCCAGATCGTAATGAGTCGGGAACTGCACAGCAAGTCAGTATATCCCCCCGTAAATGTACCGCCTTCGCTTTCCCGTCTGATGAAAGATGGTATCGGCAAAGAATACACACGCGAAGATCATCCGCATGTAGCCAGTCAGTTATATGCTTCCTATACACGTGCGCTGGAAGCCCGTAATCTTGCCTCTATCATTGGTGCTGAAGAACTGTCACAACGTGACCGACGCTTCCTGGCTTTCGCTGAAGCTTTCGAAGATCGTTTTGTGCGGCAGGATGCAGAAGATGAACGCAGCATCATCGAAACACTCGACCTGGCCTGGGAACTGCTTTCATTACTACCTCCTGAAGCTTTAACACGTGTCAGCGAAGCTGAAATACAGAAATACCATAGCTGGGATGAAAGTCGCTAATGGAGGACCGGCTGAACATACCGCCAACGAAATCTGCCCTGCTGGAAATGCAGAGCCGGGTAGCCTTTCTCTATGAGGGTTACCGTCTACTGGAACGCAAGCGTGAACTGCTTACCAGGCTGGTTTACGAAAAACTGGCTGAATACAAGGCCATGAAACATAAGGCGCAGCATTCACTTAAAACGGCCTATGACTCACTCAGTATCACCCAGATGCGCATGGGTAGCTCACGTATCCGACAGCTTGCCCTGGGTATGCCCCCTGGTGTTGAAGGTTCGATCCTCCCTCGCCGTAACATGGGTGTTCAGTACCCTTCAGTGACGATAAAAAAGCTGCCTCTTCAGCCTGTAGGCATTCTCGGCACCGATGCCAGCCTGGATGAAACTCGCCTGAAACTGACTGAAATGGCCGAAAAAATGGCGCTTTTATCTGAAGTAGAAACTGCACTCAGGCGCTTGCTGGAGGAACAACGCAAAACACAAAAACGCGTTAATGCATTGAAATATAATGTAATTCCACGATTTGAGCGCACTATCAAGTTTATTCGTGACAGCCTTGAAGAAGAAGAACGCAACACCCTGTTCCAAATCAAGGTGTTATTGGAGCAATAAATCGACTGCTAGAATACTATTAATAGATTCTATATTAGTATTGACTTATATTAATAATTCCTTATAATTCTACTCAACTATTTAATTCTTCTTTCAAGAAGCAGTATCAAGAGGATATTTGAGATGAAAACTTTATTAGCGACTTTACTACTGGTGGTCAGTTCTGCTCTATCAGCACAGACCGTTTTTCTTAACATACCTGCCGAGAGTGAAAGCGTACCGGCAATGACCATTCCTACCGCTTCACAGGATAGTTGTGAACGTCTGATGAATAAGTTATCGAGGGAAAAGGACAGCAACTTTTATCTGAGTTGCTCAATTGTGCCTTTTGATGGCAGGAAATAAGCTACAATCGATATCTATTTAACCCTCTCCCGCCAGGGAGAGGGAAATTTCTGGATATTGACTGAAGGCATGCCAAACCATTCATCCCTTAAATTATTTGTAGCACCCGGCTGCCCTCATTGTCCCGGCATGATTCGGCTGTTATCCGACATGCTGAAAAATGGAAAAATATCTCAACTGAAAATGATCAATATTGGTGTTGATCCAGTCGCTGCAACCAAGCATAACATTCGTTCAGTACCTACCCTGCTGATTGGTGAACACGTGCTTAATGGCGTAGTTACCGAAGCGGAAATATCAAAATGGCTCACGCATGAAGCAGACAATGACAGCCTGACGCATTATTTTAATGAAGCCTTTGATCAGGGTCAGCTTGAAGATGTCATCAACGACCTGGATGTAAAAATCGATAAATTATCCCATCTGCTGGTCATGCTATGTGACCTGGAAACGCCATTGACCTCACGAATTGCCATCAGTGCTATCTTCGAACATTTCGAAAACAGCCCCGCTCTGCAATCATTGATACCTGCCCTGTGCGCACAAACTGAAAATGACTCTGAAAGTGTTCGTACCGATGTAGCGCATGTACTGGGACTGACTGGTACTGAAGAAGCTGTACCCTGCCTTCAAAAACTGGCCAAAGATACGTTTAACGATGTCAGGGAGACAGCAATGGAAGCACTGGAGGAAATCAGGCAGGACTTAAGTTGAATGAAAAGTATTTCAGGCCGGGTTTGGATGCGACATTTCCCCGTGGTGAAGTTTTCGCCAATACCGGCATTGACTGTTTCTGTCATGACACCACCAACCGTTCAACGACTAACGGTTCGCTGGGTGACTAAACCGGCTGTACAAAATGAGTGTTCAGAGTATTACTAACAACTAGAGTAAATATGGAATTGATATGAGAAAAATAATTTTTTTCGCTGCAACTATCACCTTGTCATCTCCTCTTTTTTCGATGCAGGTTTACGAATGTAAAGATGAGCATAATAATCCCTACTTTACTGAAACCCCATGTGGCTCCGGTGCCGTAATACATGAAATAGATTCCACCAATACAAGCTCAATAAGTTCTGGCAGCACAACCGACAACCAACCCGGATATGTAGAAGAATATGAAAAAAGCAAGAAACGTTCAAAGTTGCGTTCAATTGATTTAAAGATTAAGAGACTTCAATCTGACATTGAGTCTTTAACCAACAAACGAGAAGAAGAAATCGCAGTTTACCGTAAAAAAATCTTACGTAATGAAGAAAAAGCAGGAAAAAATATTAAAAAAGCCGAATTGAGAAATAAGAGAAATAAAGAAAAAATAGTATCCATAGAAGACAGATACAATGGAAAAATTGCAGAAAAGCAGAATAGATTAACGGCATTACGTGAGGAAAAAGAGGCTATCGAATAGCATTGCTACTGAGTGTAATGAACTATTACTGACCTTCCATGTTTGGTGTCAGATATTACCACTTAAACGATCAGCTATTTACCCAACTCTGCATGAAGTGTTAATCAATCTGACCACGACCGTGGAAAGCCTGCGATACAATGTCACCATTGATATGCTCAACCGATTCATCATAAATTAGCCTGAAACGATAATCCCAGGGCAGTTTACCCATGGGGGTATGCTCATCTTTGTATAACACATGCCATTGCGCCTGATTCAGGTCGAAAGTAAAAACTCTGGAGTCATCAGGATTGAAGGCCACCTGTTCAGGATCTGACTGATCACAGTTTTCTCCTGTAAGTGCCAGCTCACGCGGAGCTGTTTTAATACTTTGTATCCGAAAAGAACAGGCACCCGGTTTCAGTGGCAAAACCAGATTACGACGGCTGACATTTTTTAATTCCAGTTGCAAGACGGCACTGGCCTCTGTTATATCTGCATCTCTTTCAGGTTGACGTTGCACGGTCAGCTTTACACCAAAATCGCCCCACTCATGATCTTTGATAATCGCCGTGCCTGAACTGGACAAGGCAACCTGCATAATCATCGGCGTTTGTAATTGATTCCTGCGACCACGCCGGTTTTCCATATCAATACCCTTGCCCTGTTCAACAAAGTACTGTTCGATACCATACTTGAGTGCCAGCGTGGACGAGCCGTACTTGTTTTTCGTCCAGTTTCTGATCAAGCGCCCCCTGACAAACAGGGCATTGCCATCCGGTTTCATATCAGACACTGACACCGGTTTAACCAGCCCTCTGCTATCCTTCTGCAAAGTCACATAAAGCGCCTGACCCTTTTTAAGTTCTTGATCAAGTAAATGTCCAGCTAATAATTTAGACGGCAAAGCGGAAAAATCATAATCAAGCCGCACAAAATCACCACGGAACAGATCACGCGGGTCGATAGGCGCTGTTTGTATCTTTACCATCTCACCCGTCTGCACCACATATTCGCGCGACAACGCCATCCACAGCAATGCGGCAAGCTGGAAGGTAATCGCAATCACCAGGAAAGCCTTTTTCATGATGTTTCCTTCCTGTTGCGATTCCTGTTTCGATTAAGCACAGTCCCTGCGAAGAACAGCACCCCGCCTACAATCAGGAAAGCAATGGCCCTGGATATCAGGCTGTCGAACAAATCCGCATAACGCGCAAAAACCAGCGCTGTAAAGATAAGACTACCCCAGATCATTTTCCGGGTATCCGCAAAATGAGAGCCCTGATAAATCAAGCCGATACTCAGTCCAAGTAACAGTAAATTGAAAATTAATGTATATAATTGCGCGGGATAAACACCACCAACAACCGAAGGATATACCAGCAACAAAACGCTGAGCTCAATAACAATCGTCATTATCGAAAACTGTCTTCTGGCCATTAGCCATACGAACAGCAACTGGCTCAAAAGCAAAGGCAGATAAAAATAAAAACTTTCAACAGGTTCCTGGAAACGCACCCTGATCAGGTCATCAGAAAGGTCGCCAAATGACATCAAAAACAGCATGACAATAAACACCAGCCAGGCCGGTTTGGCCAGTTCATCTCCAGCTAGCGATAACCAGCCAGATGGCAATGAAGCAGACCAGAATGAGAAAAAGATGAAACTCGCCGCCACCAGTAAAATACTACTGCCAAACAAATGCTCATCAACCGAAGCCGTTGTTAATCCCAGCGAAACAAAAAAAGCGGCCGACACCAGCCTGGCAAGTACCGGGGACTTTAAATGCCAGATCAGCGGGAAAAGGCCCAGCAAAATCAGTAACAGGGCATGATGCGTTGCAAAGTCAAAATCCATCACTTCTGAAAAATGCCAGATCATCAGCAAACCGATCGTCATGATCGCCTGCGGTAATGAAGGTAATGACCATGCCAGCAGCAAGGCAGAAAACCCCCATAACAGGAAGGCATTAGGATAATGTTCATCAATGTGATAAATCTGCGCAACCAGCCAGATACCCGCCCCAAACAGCATAGTTGCCAGTATGAACAGGCTCTCGGAAAGATGATGATTGTGCAGACGCGTCCTGAAAGCGAAAAAATGCGTAATAGCCAGCGCGCCAAGAACTACTGACATTTTACTGAAACGCCCCATGGCATCCCAGTTATAGGCAAACAATAAAATAATACCCAGCCCCACCATGACAGCGCCAAAACCGCTGATCAGGATTTTCCCCCAACTGAGAGAATGACGTTCAGGGTAGCGTGAAAGAATCTGTCTGGCCTGGTCAGAATCAATGATTCCATCCTGTATCCAGTGAGGTAGTTCTTTTTTTAGCCAGGCATGGGGATTTTTCATTCAGGCTCGCTTTTATGGCTCATTCATTCCGAAGATTTGTCTTAACTATAAGCTTTTATCGGGAAAAGTATAAATTTGCAAGCACATCAAGTCTTTCAGTGTTACCTGTCAAGACAATCGGCTTTCAGGAGTTTTATTCGTAAAGTTGATTGCATTATTGTCGCTATTAACTTTACTGCAATTAATAACAATAAATCTCCGGGGCTCGAGACATGTTCACATTGGTTGTTACAAACCGCAAAGGCGGCACCGCCAAAACCACAACGGCTGTTAATCTTGCCGCAGAATTTGCCAAACAGGGACAACGCTGTCTGCTTATTGATCTTGATAACCAGGGCCACTCCGCTATAGGCCTGGGTATTGAGCCACTAACTCCCGACAGCCAGCCACAAAGCATACTCGCCAATGGTCGCCAAAGTCTCAACAGGCTGTTGCATGAAACCCGCTATGAGAACCTGTTTTTCATTCCAGCCGGACAAGTTTCAGAAAAACAGACGCTGCAAACAGAACGCCTGCACAATTTTCTGGCACGCAAGCAACTGGCGCATCATTTCGACCTGGTGGTGATTGATACGCCACCTAATGCTGGAATTGAGCAGACAGCCGCGCTGATGTCGGCTGATGCAGTAGTTATTCCTTTTTTACCTTCCCCCCTGGGCAAGGCAGGCGTTCAGCATCTAATTGATGATATGAAAACTATCCCGGCGAAAAATAATCGTAAACATATACCTTTTGGCCTGATACCGATCATGCTCGATCCACGTGTTAACCTGGATAACCGCATACTCAGTGAGATGATAAGCATGCATGGCACAGAAAAAATCCTGCGCGGTGTTCGTCGCAACGTCACACTGGCTGAAGCCTTTGATGCTGGCCAGCCCGTAAATGTATTTGCCGCGCGCAGCCGCGGTGCCTTTGACTATCATATGCTGGCCGAAGACATAGCAGGACTGTGGCCTAAACTGCTGCCGAAACAGAATCCGCTGTCTTTCCGCAAGACAGCAGAAATCAAAGCACTCAACAAGCCGGCCATCCTTCCTGAGCCTCAATCTCATCGTGGCATAAGACTCAAGGACAAGTGTGCTCAGTGGAATGGTTAAATCTGATTGATCATTGATGCTAGTATCCGATATTCTAGGTAAAAGACTGAACGGATATCACCCATCAACACGCCAGCCCAAAATTCCCGCAGTAAACCAGCCGGCAGCAAAACTGCCCGGGTTATCGCCATCACCAGTGGCAAAGGTGGTGTCGGTAAAACGACTGTCTCGGTCAACCTCGCCATCGCTCTGGCAACACGAGGCAACAAGGTCTGTCTGTTCGACGCCGATACCGGACTCGCCAATGTCAATATTCTGCTGGGACTACAGCCGGAATATACCCTGCAGCACCTCTTATCTGGCGAAAAAAACATTCGAGACATACTCAAGGCCGGTCCCAGGGGATTGCAAATTGTTCCTGCTGCTTCAGGCATTGCTGAATTTTCGGATCTCAATGATAAACAACGCCGTATTCTGACAGCCAACCTCAAGGCCCTGGAAAAACATTTTGACTACCTGATTATTGATACCGCGGCCGGCATCGACAACACCGTTCAGGAATTTGTCAGGGCTGCTCACTGTTCCATAGCCGTAGTATCACAGGAACCGACCTCATTAACCGATGCTTTTGCCCTGTTACGCGTCATCAAATCCAAGGGTGACTTTGGCCCAGTCTATGCGATGATCAACAGGGTTGCCAGTTACGAAGAAAGTGCTGACATTTATAAACGCTTTGCCACGGCCGTCAGAAAATTCCTGAAAATGACACCGAAATATATTGGTTATGTCGCCGATGACCCGGAAATAAGAAAATCCATTATTGATCAGCAACCCGTTGTCATCGCCAAACCGCATTCACCGGGCAGCCGTTGCATTTACACGTTGGCCAATGGCATTGAAAAGCACTTCAAGGAGTCCCCGGTTTCCAACAGTTTTGCTGATTACTGGGAAAAACAGCAGCAAACGGCCGCTGTTAAACCTGAAGCAACCAGCAAACCCCGAATGGCTGCAAAAGCGGCAACATCAACTCCATCCACTCAAAGCGTGGACTGGGGGGACATGATGGATTTGTTAAACCGCCAGATCAAGACAACCGGCTTAAGCCAACACCAGGTCGCTCATGCAATCTCCAGCGTTATCGACAGTTTTGTTGAACGTTATGATGCCTATCCATTCGAGCTGGAAAAAATGATACTGGATGCGCTTGAAAAGGATGACTATCCAAAACCTGTGTTAAGAAAACTGGTTCAGTCCCTGGAATCGGCTTATGAAAAACGCTACAGGCAGACCATGCGCAACAGTACCGATGAAATGCTGCATTTTCTTGCCAACAGCACGGATGCCGAAGACCAGTATATCCAACTGGCGCAACTATTAAATCGTGGCTACCACAGGCGCTTCAATAAAAATCTGTTTGACGAAATCAGTGGTGTCCAACGCTCACGGCCGAGACTCTATCCCGTAAAGAAAAGGCGTTAACCCTGTTGCAGTCCTTTCAGGCTGATATCACATTGCATTCGGTTAATGAGAATGGAAACATCATTTTCATCAAGACCAATACGCGAGCCCAGCACCTTGGCCTTGGCGATCCGGTCAGCGATATAAAGATTGGTTGCCATCTGGCGATACGCTTCATCTGCAATCTGGTTACTTTGCATTTCAAACAGTTGGCATACCACGCCTGGCAATTGCCAATGTTTGGCGGTAGAGGCTGTCAACTCAAGACAAAACTCGACAAACTCCTGTTGAAACTTTTTTGAATTAGGCGCCTGGGTACCATCGAAGACCTCGTCAAGTACCGTACAACCCAGCGTAAATCCTATGTTATGCATCAGTCCACTGAGATAGGCATAAAAACATTGCTGTTCTCTTTCCTGACACAACAGATTTGCCACGTTAGCGGTGATCGCTGACTGATCAGACAGTGTTTTGGATGTAATCGTAACAAAGTGGCCTTTATCAACATCTGTTACCGGATGTTGAGTTGCCAGTTCCACAAGCGATTGCAGGCCTTCGCGGTCAAGTAACACAATGGCATCATACAGACAGGTAACCGAGCTCCGGTTACGATATTCAGCACTACTGACCAGCCTCATGACATCACCGACCAGCGCCTGGTCCTGTATTACCAGGTTGGCGATTGACAACATATCCGGTTCGTTAGCATCAATCAGTGGCACCAGTTGTGGCAGGATATCGGGAGACCTTGGAAATATCCGTGAAAATTCAGCATTGCTTCTGGCCAGTTTGCGCAAACGAGACAAGGACTCCTTTTCAAAATCGTTCAAGGCTGTATCAATCTGCGAGTTTACACCCAGTAACTTACCCAGAAACTGTTCATCCAGGTTGGCAGCCGAATAGCTACGATTGCCAGACTTGATAACGATCTGGGGCGGAAAAGCCTGTGCCCCCTTCCCGGAACAACTGGCCTTCCTGGATTTCTGGAAATTTTTCAGGAAACCGAACATGTTTCAAAAGATAACATGGTAAGTAATACAAAACACAGCATTACTGCCAGGGATGATGAAATTCCTCTATCTGTGCTGAGTCCTTGCGATTTTCTTTGGGCAGTACTAACGCATCCGGATTTTGCATATCCCTTGCCATAACAATAATACCTTTACTTTGTTGTTTAATGGATTTTAACACCGCACGCAGACGATACAGGGTATCGTCAAGCGATTGATCACTTTTTAATACTTTTGCGGCTGAGGCACTGACACTGATTTCAGGCGCAGTTTCATGAGAATCAGCAAGACTCATGCGAAGCATTTCATATCGCCGAGTCAGGAATTCATACCATTTGAGTGCTTCTGCTGCTTTCATGCCGACAAGCACAACCAGGTACTGACCATCACCCAGATAAAAACTGTCATCAGTGATACGAATAGCACCTTTGACAATATCACCGATTCCCTTCACCAGACGATCGCCAGTTTCATTACCGTAAATCATATTGGTCGCATTGAGATCATCAATATCAAGCAGAACCAGCATCATTTCAACATTACGCGATGCCATTTCATAGATTTTCTTTTTCTGGTATTCCAATTGTTTTTCATTGGGCATGGCAGTCAATGAATCACGTGAAAATGCCCTGTCAGCATCTTCATGAATACTTAAGATGGTTTTCTTCAATTGTGAAAAATAATCTTTGTATTCCCGTATGTAGAGCCTTGGCTCTACAATCACCGAATCACTCTTCTGAGCGGCAAGCAAACTGGTAGTATTTTGTATATAACGCAGATCCTGCAGCATCACTTCCGTGAGCTTAATACCCCAGAAACGCAAAACGAATAGTGCCAGCAACAAAACCCCCGAAAGAATCACCAGTGGCTCCATAAGCACCCAAACAAGCGGCGTTTTCTGTGTACGAGCTTCAAGAAACCAGCCTTTTGTCGATAGTGGCACCTGAAAAGTCAATGCTCCGTAAGCCGTACCATGACGTATGATGACTTCATCATCGTAAAGCAGGTCATAAGATACTTCAGGCAGCAAATCGTGCAGGGTTTCTGTCCAGTACCTGATTTGTTCCAGGTCATCGGCTGGTGACAGGTTCGGCAACACGCTATCCATCTGCTTGGCCATTAATTGGACATTCTGTTGAAACCAGGCTCGTTCCAAACGGTATTGTCGGTCTACCAGGTAATAGCCCAGTATGCCAGCCACCAGCAACAGCAGCATCGCCAGGCGCACTATGGCACGATTGACTACGCTTCGTAATGTAAAGTCCCTGTTAAACATATCCTGATGTCAATGACTCGAAAAAATGATGAAGTATAAATTCCAGGGATGAAGCTGCCGATCGTGTTAGCCCCGGAGATGCAATGGAATATTGCTATCGACTCACGGCTCAGAGTTGTGCAAGCATTTGCAGGTCAGCCTTGATATCTTCGATATTTTCCAGCCCGACAGCGATGCGTATCAACCCTTCACTGATTCCGGTTTCAGCCTTTTGTTCATCTGTCAGGCGCCCATGTGTGGTGGTTGCCGGATGGGTGATGGTGGTTTTGGTATCACCCAGGTTAGCGGTAATGGAAAGCATGCGCGTGCTGTCAATCAGATGCCAGGCACTTTCACGACCGCCTTTGACTTCGAAGGATAATATCCCACCTGCTGCGGACTGTTGCTGTTTTACCAGGTCAAACTGGGGATGTGACTCAAGCCCCGGATAATACAGCGAATCGACAGCAGACTGCTGTTCCAGCCATTGAGCCAGCTGCAGGGCATTATCGGAGTGAGCCTGCATACGCAAATTCAGCGTCTCCAGGCCTTTGAGGAAAATCCAGGCATTGAATGGGCTCAAGGTTGGCCCTGCCGTCCTTACAACACCGAAGATTTCCTCCCCGACAAGCTTTTTATCACCGACAACAGCACCGCCCATGGCCCTGCCCTGGCCATCCA
>JABDQZ010000200.1 GCA_013041975.1 Gammaproteobacteria bacterium | reverse complement strand
CCAGCACCAGGCTGGTCAGTGTGGCGCCATCAACACTGATGGTACCGCTGAAGGTCTGGCCACCGCCGGAACGAGCCTGTGATTTATAGCCATACCTGATAACGGGCAGGACCAGTCCTTCGAGGGTTTGTGCAACACGCTCAGCTATTTCCTGGGCAAAGATCGCATCGGTGGCTATTGGCAGGTGCGGGCCATGTTGTTCATGGGCGCCAACAGGCAGAAACACCGGCGCTCCTGACTTGATGCGTGCCTCATATTCTGGCCAGGACATCATTTCGGCATTGACTGTGCTCATCTCATCATTGCTCCACCGTTCGGGCTGAGGATATCGCCGCAATAGAACCTGGCGTAATCGGATGCAAGAAATACCGCTGTACCGGCAATTTCTTCCGGTTCTGCAATACGTTGCAACGGAATATCCTGCTCTTTTTGCAGATCCTGTTCATTTTTTATTTCACCGCGCAGCAGGTCTGTCATGACCGGGCCGGGTGCAATGCCATTGACGCGGATGGCAGGTGCAAATTCCCTGGCAAGTGAGCGCGTCAGGGTGATCAGGGCGCCCTTGGAGGCGCTGTAGGCGGTAAAGTTTTCACGTCCCAGGTAACCCAGCTCGGAAACCATATTGATGATGCAGCCGGCCTGTTTTTTAAGCATGCCGGGTATCACGGCCTGGCTGGTAAAAACGGTGCCTTTAAGGTTGATGTTAATGACTTCATCCCAATCTGCTTCACGGGTTTCCAGAAAGGGTCTTGGGTTGCTGATGCCGGCATTGTTGATAAGGATATCGATGTTGCCGTGTTGCCGTTCGATGTCTGCCACCATGGCATTAACGGCGCTTCTGTTGCTGACATCTGCTGACCAGTCACCTTTGATGGCAGCTACTCTGTGTATTTGCCTGATTTTATCCTGTTGCTGAAGGTGGTTGATGAATACATTGGCACCACTGTGGGAAAAAGCTTCGGCAATGGCGCGTCCGATACCGGTCGCACCGCCGGTGACCAGGACATTTTTATCTCGGGGTGAAATCTGCATGGCCTAGATAATACTCAGAAATGAAACACCGTGGGCACCCACAAAACTGTCTCCACGCTGCTGGCCCGTACCGACATCACCATAGTCGTCAACGAACACGCGGTTCAGACGGTTACGATGTATGGTTTTCAGAAGCTCACTGTAGGGCAGTATCTGTTCATGGTCGCCTTCACCATAGTTTTTACGATGAAAGTCAGGTAACTGATGCCAGGCGACGCTGGCACGGGCATGATGGGCGGTATGGTAGCCGAAATTCAGGTTCAGCAGATTAAGCCAGGGATGCCGTACAGACACGAGATTGGAATAAGTATGTTTGACATCGTAGTCCCTGTCTCTGTGGTGTTGAGGAATCTCGTCATGCTGGCCTGTGACAAAGAAAGCCTCATAGGTGTGGGCGAAGGCATCAGCCAGAAATAATGCCTGCAGCATGATCCAGTACGCAATGGCATAGCCAAGCAGGGCGAAGGGGGAAACAATAAACAGCCCGGTAAATAATGCCAGTCTGCTGATTCCGCTCAGAATAACTCTCAGCCGGTAGGTTTTCAGATGCTCTTCGGTAAATGGCCTGATGATGACCTGTGCATGCATGATCAATTCAACGGCAGGGATGTAGGCCCACTCCAGCATCAGCACAAGCTTGCGTACGATCGGCGAGCGCTTGTTAAGGAAAGCCTGGTAATCGAAGCAACTGACGTCAGCCCTGTCTTTGTGATGGCGCAGGTGCATATGTCTGATACGTTCAAAAGAGGCATAGCAAGCACCGGTCAACCAGAGCAGAATCTCACCTGTCAGGGTATTGTGCTTTTTCGACTTGAACAGAGTCATATGTGCCGCTTCATGAACCAGGTAGGCACAGATCACCAGTGTGTGTCCCGTGAGCAGAATACCAGCAACCAGCAGATACCATGTTGGCTGCAGCAGTAAATAGATGCCGGCAAGATGACCGCCTATGGCATAGCTCAATGCAGCCAGGTTGAGAATGATACCTTCGCGGTCTCGCCAGATGCGCTGTTTACTGGACGTATCTTTTTCCATAACTCTGTAATGAAAAGATGATGATGTCTGGATCTTTGCATATAGATTTATATTTAACAACATATTTAATATTAATTTTAATAACAGATTGTTGAATAATGTTGTTGGATGCTGCAGAATCAGCGCACTTGATCGTCGGAGCAGCAATGAAAAAATATTCTCATAAAAAACAGCGCTCGTTTGTCATGGCATTAAAAAGCATGGATGCCTACTGGTTGAATTTTCTCAAAGAACAGGATTTTTATGATCTGAACTATTCAGACCTGTTCACTGAGTTATGGCTGCAGAACAAACCGGTAACGAAAATGGAAGCCAGTCACTATATTCATCACCTTGGACCGCAGACGGCCAAAAAATACGTTGATCGTGCCGTGCAGATGGGCTACCTGGTGGAAATGCCCAACCCCGATGACAAGCGTTCCAAGCTGATAACCCTTTCTGAGGAATTGGAAGAAGGTTTGGGTAATTTTTTCAATTTTGCCATTGAAACGTTCAAAAAGGCATTGGATAGTCGATAACATGTTAACGCTGTCATTGTTTAAAACCCTGTGGGGTCATCAGGGCACACTGGGTGAGGCCATTGATGATGCAATCCGGGCTGGTTTCCAGGGTATAGAAGGGCAGGCGCCAACGCAGCAAAAGGACCAGGATAGTTTCAAACAACAGTTAAACGATTCTGGACTGAAGTACATTGCCGAGATCACCACGGCAGGGACCTATGTGCCGGATCGGCAAGCGTCACCGCTAGAACATCTGGATACTTTCAAAAGAAGTCTTGATAGCAGCATGAGGCTGGAACCGCTGTTTATTACGACACTGGCAGGCTGTGATGCCTGGGACGAGGAACAGAGCGTTGAGCTTTTTAGCCAGATCATGGAACTGGCAGTATCAGCCAATATTCAGGTCAGTTTTGAAACTCACCGCAGTCGCTCATTTTTTAATCCCTGGACTACCGCAAGAATATGCCGGCAGTTGCCCGACCTGAATCTTACGTTTGATTTCAGCCACTGGTGTGTGGTGTGTGAGCGCCTGATGGATACGGAAATCGATATAATCGAGGAGCTGGCACCAAGAGCGCTTCATATTCATGCACGCGTTGGTTACGACCAGGGGCCGCAGGTCCCGGATCCCAGACACACCCGCTATAGTCACGAACTGCAAAGGCACCAGGCCTGGTGGAAATTACTGTGGCTGGCCATGGTCAAACGGGGAATGACATCGTTGACCATGACGCCGGAATTCGGTCCGGATGGCTACCAGGCCATCGATGTGGTTTCAGGCCAGCCTGTAGGTGATTTATGGGAAATAAATCAGTGGATGGGCCATCAGCAAATACAGTTTTTTGAGTCAGTCAAAAACGAACTGGAAAATCATGGTCTATCCAGTTTGCGGTAGGAAATGGCCTCGGCAACATGGGTTAAAGTAACGGGTTCTGAATTATCCAGATCAGCTATGGTCCGTGAGACCTTCAGTATACGATGATAGGCCCTGGCTGACAGGCCGAGTTGATCAATTGCCCGGTGTAGAAGTTGCATCCCTTTTGGTTCTGGCATGCACCAGGTTTCAAGGTCTTTGTTATTTAGGCCCTGGTTGAGTTTACCGCTTCGCTGTAGCTGAATCTCGCGCGTTTTTATCACCCGTTCACGGATGGTTTCACTCCGGGTTCCGGTTTCCTTTTTACTGGTCAATAATTCAGCTGGTATTGCCGGTACTTCAATATGCAGGTCAATGCGATCTAGTATGGGTCCGGAAATTTTTCCCTGGTAGCGCTGGATCTGCTCTGCAGTGCAGGTACCGCAAGCACGTTTGCTGTCGCC
>JABDQZ010000198.1 GCA_013041975.1 Gammaproteobacteria bacterium | reverse complement strand
TATCTTCTTCCATAATACGCTGCTGGTCATGCAAGTCCTTGCGAACGCGATCCAGTTCAGTTTCTTCAATCTGTTGCGCACGGGCATCTTTCTCGACACCGTCACGAGTGAAGACCTGCACATCGATGACAGTACCGACGACACCGGAACCAACACGCAACGAAGTATCCTTAACATCGGAAGCTTTTTCACCAAAGATGGCGCGCAGCAGTTTTTCTTCAGGTGTCAGCTGGGCTTCACCTTTAGGCGTTACCTTGCCGACCAGAATATCGCCTTCACGAACTTCCGCACCAATATAAACAATGCCTGACTCATCCAGCTTAGCCAGTGAAGATTCACCGACATTCGGGATATCCGCAGTAATCTCTTCAGATCCCAGCTTGGTATCACGAGCCATACAAGTCAGTTCATTGATATGGATGGTGGTAAAACGGTCTTCATCAACAACATTCTCGGAAATCAGGATGGAATCCTCAAAGTTGTAACCATTCCATGGCATGAATGCCACGCGCAGGTTCTGACCCAGCGCCAGTTCACCCATATCAGTTGAAGGCCCATCAGCCAGTACATCACCACGACCGATCACATCTCCGGATTTAACCAGTGGACGCTGGTTGATGCAGGTGTTCTGGTTGGAACGGGTGTACTTGGTCAGGTTATAGATATCGACACCCGACTCACCGGCAACCGTTTCATCATCGTTAACACGAACCACGATACGGGCCGCATCAACCGAATCAACTTTACCACCACGTTTGGCAACCACGGTCACACCAGAGTCAACCGCAACGGTGCGTTCCATACCGGTACCACACAATGGCTTTTCAGCACGTAAAGTGGGTACAGCCTGACGTTGCATGTTCGAACCCATCAGGGCGCGGTTGGCATCGTCATGCTCCAGGAAAGGAATCATGGAAGCCGCAACTGAAACAATCTGTTTCGGAGAAACGTCCATATATTCGACCTGGTCCGGAGAGGAGAGCGTGAATTCATTCTGATGACGTGAAGACACCAGCTCTTCGGTCAGCATGCCATTCTTGTCAGTCTGGGCACTGGCCTGGGCGATAACAAAACGGCCTTCCTCAATTGCTGACAGGTAATCGATTTCATCAGTGACCTTGCCATCGTCAACACGACGGTAGGGTGTTTCCAGGAAACCGTATTTATTGGTACGCGAGTAAACAGCCAGTGAGTTGATCAGACCAATGTTTGGGCCCTCAGGTGTTTCAATCGGGCATACCCGACCATAGTGAGTTGGATGTACGTCACGAACCTCAAAGCCCGCACGCTCGCGTGTCAGGCCGCCCGGGCCAAGAGCAGAAACACGACGCTTGTGAGTCACCTCGGAAAGCGGGTTATTCTGATCCATGAACTGAGACAGCTGACTGGAACCAAAGAATTCTTTAATGGCAGCTGAAACAGGCTTGGCATTGATCATTTCCTGAGGCATCAGACCTTCAGACTCTGCCAGCGCCAAACGCTCTTTAACGGCACGTTCAACACGAACCAGACCAACGCGGAACTGATTTTCAGCCATTTCACCAACACAGCGAATACGACGGTTACCAAGATGATCAATATCATCTACCACACCGTTTCCGTTGGCGATATCCACCAGCGTTTTCAATACGTCAACGATATCTTCGTTGGACAATATACCCTCACCTTCAGACTCTTCACGGCCCAGGCGACGGTTAAACTTCATGCGACCCACTGCAGACAGATCATAGCGATCGGCACTGAAGAACAGGTTGGCAAACAGGTTTTGCGCTGCATCTTTAGTTGGCGGCTCACCCGGACGCATCATGCGATAAATTTCGATCTGCGCTTCCAGCTGTGTAGTGGTTGGATCAATGCGCAGCGTATCGGAAATGAACGGACCATGATCCAGATCATTGGTAAACAGTGTCTTGATTTCCTTGACACCCGCTGCCATCAGCGCTTCAACCAGTTCTTCGGTGATTTCATCATTGGCATTGGCGATGATCTCGCCAGTGTCAGTATCTACGACATTATGGGCAATCACTTTGCCAATCATCAGTTCACGAGGAACACTTAGCTTGTTGATACCGTCCTTTTCCAGCTGCTTGATGTGACGCGCCGTCACACGACGACCGGTTTCAACAATAACCTTGCGGCCAGACTTGATATCAAAGATTGCAGTTTCACCACGCAGCCTTTCCGGAACGAGATCCAGCTCAATATCATCTTTACCCAAATGGAAAGTATCCGTGGTAAAGAACATATCCAGTATCTGTTCGGTTTCATAACCGAGTGCGCGCAGCAGAATGGTCGCAGGAATTTTTCTGCGACGGTCGATACGAGCAAAGACACAGTCTTTCGGATCAAATTCGAAGTCGAGCCATGAACCACGGTAGGGAATAACACGCGCAGAAAACAGCAGTTTTCCGGAAGAGTGTGTTTTACCCTTGTCATGATCGAAGAAAACACCCGGAGAACGATGCAACTGGGAAACGATAACACGCTCAGTACCATTGATAACGAAAGTTCCGTTATCGGTCATCAGCGGTAGTTCGCCCATGTAGATTTCCTGCTCTTTGACTTCCTTGACCTTTTTGGAGCTGGCAGGCGCATCTTTATCATAAATAACGAGTTTTACCAGAACCCTTAACGGGGCGGCGTAAGTCGCACCTCTAAGCTGACATTCGCGAACATCAAAAACAGGCTCACCCAGACGATATTCAACATATTCCAGTACCGCGTTACCGGAGTAACTCTCAATTGGAAATACTGAACTGAATGCTGCATGAAGTCCGTATGATTCTCTTTCTCCAGGCTTGGTATCAGCCTGTAAAAAACCACGGAATGAATCGATTTGTGTCGCTAACAGATAGGGCACATCCAGAACACTCGGGTGTTTACCAAAGCTTTTCCGGATACGCTTTTTCTCAGTAAAAGAATAAGCCATTCTTGCCGTCCCTCAGAATTTGTAAAGTTAATTCCGACATCTCCCCCGGGCCCTCTTTTGGGCTTTACCAGGCGTGTCGTATATCTTTTTGCAAGTCTTACTTGCTGACTGCCCTTCCCTGTGGCTAGTGCGTTACCTTTAAAAGGTAACAGTTCATTCAGCATCCATGTAAATACAAACAGGAAAAGGCCGACAGCCCAAAAGGACTGTCAGCCTGAAGCGTTCAGCTGAATGAAAACTGCTGTAGCAAAATTACTTCAGTTCTACTTTTGCGCCAGCTTCTTCAAGTTGCTTCTTGACGTCTTCCGCTTCTTCTTTGGCAATACCCTCTTTCAGAGTGGTAGGTGCACCTTCAACCGCTTCCTTGGCTTCTTTCAGACCCAGGCCGGTTATACCGCGGACAGCTTTAATAACAGCAACCTTGTTGCCGCCCATTTCAGTCAGGACAACGTCAAATTCAGTTTTCTCTTCAGCTGCAGCGCCAGCGTCACCACCAGCGGCCGGAGCAGCTGCAACAGCTGCTGCTGCAGAAACACCGAATTTTTCTTCCATAGCTTCGATCAGCTCAACTACGTCCATTACCGTCATGTTGGCAATAGCATCAAGGATATCGTCTTTTGATACAGACATTTCAAAACTCCTAAAATCAGATTTGTTTACAATTAAAAATATACGCCTAACGCAGATTATTCTTTGGCATCACGAATAGCAGCAACAGTACGAACCAGCTTGCCAGGAACTTCGTTCATCGTTCTGGCAAGTTTTTCGACTGGAGCTTTCATGACAGCCATCAGTAAGCTGATAGCCTGATCGTAAGTAGGCATCTTGGCGAGTGTTTCCAGTTCGCCGGCGTCAAGCAACTTGCCGCCAATAGACACCATGGTTACCACCATTTGGTCATGTTCTTTCATGAAGTCTTTCATCACGCGTGCTGCTGAACCTGGATCTTCCTGAGAGAAAGCAAGAACCAGAGGACCGGTCATTCCTTCCTGCATGCAGGCAAATTCAGTATCTTCAACCGCGCGACGAGCCAGCGAGTTTTTGACCACGCGAAGATAAACGCCATTGTTGCGAGCTTCTTTACGCAACAGGGTCATTTCATCAACGCTCAGGCCATGGTACTCAGCAGCAACGGCTGAATACGCACTACCGGCGATTTCTGCGACTTCGGCGACAATTACTTTTTTCTGCTCTAAATTGAGTGGCAAAGTCGTCACCTCATTAAACACGAAGTATTACTACTTCAATTTACAACCAGTGCAGCTAACTAACGCCGCACTCCCTTGCGCACCTTCATCAGAGTTGGTTAAAAAACAATTCTGATTCCGGAGCACCATCTACGCAGGCTTTCAACACGATTAAGCACTAATGCACCCGCGGTCTTTGATGACCCGGCTTCTTTCGAAACCGAGGCTCCAAAGTTCATTATGATCAGGCCTCCAGAGAACCCTGATCAAGTTGAAGACCTGGCCCCATGGTTGAGGACACCACGATCTTCTGTAAATAAATACCCTTAGCCGAGCTTGGTTTGGCCTTTTTCAGGTCAGCCAGCAATGCCTCAAGGTTTTCTTTCAAGTCAGCCGCTGGAAAATCAGCCTTACCGATAGGGCAGTGAATGATGCCGCTCTTGTCAGTACGATAACGAACCTGACCAGCCTTGGCATTTTTAACTGCTTCAGCAACATTCGGGGTTACAGTACCTACTTTCGGGTTAGGCATCAGGCCGCGAGGACCCAGGATCTGACCCAGTTGACCAACAACCCGCATGGCATCAGGCGTTGCAATAACAACATCAAAATCCATGTTGCCAGCCTTGATTTCTTCGGCCAGATCTTCGAAACCGACTATGTCGGCACCCGCTTCAGTTGCTGTATCTGCATTTGCACCTTGAGCAAATACGGCAACACGAACATTCTGGCCAGTACCTTTAGGTAATACCGTTGCACTACGAACAACCTGGTCAGATTTACGAGGGTCAACACCAAGCTTGATCGCTACATCAACGGTTTCGTTGAACTTGACAGTAGACAGTTCTGAAACCAGAGAAAATGCCTCATCAGCAGGATACAGTTTTCCGATTTCTACTTTTTCCGCGATTGCACGGGCTCTTTTAGACAGTTTTGCCATGATCAAACGCCCTCCACATCAATACCCATGCTACGGGCAGTACCCGCGATGGTTCTGACAGCTGCATCCATATCTTTCGCAGTCAGGTCAGGTTCTTTCATTTTTACGATTTCTTCCAGTTGTGCACGTGACACCTTGCCAACTTTATCCTTGTTAGGAACACCACTACCTTTGGGAATACCGGCAACCTTCTTCAACAGAATTGAAGCAGGAGGGGTTTTCATGGTGAAAGTGAAAGAACGATCAGCGTAAACGGTGATTACTACCGGAATAGGCAGACCTTTTTCTACACTTTGAGTCTGTGCGTTAAACGCTTTACAGAACTCCATGATATTCACACCATGCTGACCCAGGGCTGGACCAACAGGTGGACTCGGATTAGCTTCCTGAGCCTTTACCTGCAGCTTGATATAAGCCTGAATTTTCTTAGCCATTAATAACTCCCGCGGGTGCAAGCGCCTCTCGGCTCCCCGACACTAAGTAAAAAATGTTCAGCCTTTTTCTACCTGGCCAAACTCGAGATCAACCGGCGTTGAACGCCCGAAGATCAAAACAGAAACTTTTACACGACTTTTTTCATAGTCAACTTCTTCAACAACACCATTAAAGTCATTAAATGGCCCGTCAGTGACGCGAATAACTTCGCCTGGCTCAAACAGTACTTTCGGACGAGGCTTGTCCGCACCATCCTGAACACGCTGAAGAATCTGGCTGGCTTCCTTTTCAGTAATTGGCGCAGGACGATCACCGGTACCGCCAATAAACCCCATCACCTTTGGCACATCCTTGACCAGATGCCAGGTTTCATCATTCATTTCCATCTGCACCAACACATAACCCGGAAAAAATTTGCGCTCACTTTTGCGCTGCTGACCGGCTCGCATTTCAACTACTTCTTCAGTTGGAATCAGAATCTCATCAAACAAATCCTGCATTCCAGCACGCTCAATCCTTTCTTCCAGTGAACGCTTTACCTGCGCTTCAAAGCCGGAATAAGCATGAACCACGTACCAACGTATAGCCATTTAACTTAGCCCCCTTGTCCAGTCAGGGTTTTAACGATTGATAACAACATCATATCCACCAACCAGAGAAAAATACCCATCAGCAAAACCACAAACAGAACGATCAATGTCGTCTGTATGGTTTCCTGACGCGTTGGCCATACCACCTTACGCACTTCTGTACGGGCATCGGCCGCGAATTTCCAGACATTTCGTCCCATGGCGGTTTGCAGAACAATCAGCACTGAAACAACAACCATTCCAAGCAGTCCCAGCACACGAAACAGCTGCGAATACTCTTCAAAAAGATAAAAACCGGCAACGCCTGCGGTAAGAATACCCAGAGCAAGGATCAGCTTTGCTGTATCTAATCCACCTGATTCTACTTCTGCACTGGCACTCATCTAGTTAATCTCATTTTTTTAAAAAAAACTGGCAGGCCAGGAGGGACTCGAACCCCCAACTTGCGGTTTTGGAGACCGCTGCTCTACCAATTGAACTACTGGCCTAAAACTTTAAAAAATTTCTCTTTATCAGAAAAATTCAAAGGCGAGCACCCTGTCGGGCGACTCGCCTTGATTGGTCATGCTGTCGAAAATTACTCGATAATTTTAGCAACAACACCCGCACCAACGGTACGGCCACCTTCACGAATCGCGAAACGAAGACCGTCTTCCATAGCAATCGGCGCAATCAACTTAACCGTCATCTTCACGTTATCACCCGGCATAACCATTTCTACGCCTTCCGGCAGGTCACATGCACCAGTGATGTCTGTGGTACGGAAATAAAACTGTGGACGGTATCCGTTAAAGAACGGCGTATGACGACCACCTTCATCTTTACTCAACACGTAAACTTCAGCTTCGAAGTGAGTGTGTGGAGTGATCGATCCTGGCTTGGCCAGTACCTGACCACGCTCAACTTCTTCACGTTTGGTACCACGCAGCAACACACCAACGTTGTCACCAGCAACACCTTCGTCCAGCAGTTTGCGGAACATTTCAACACCAGTACAAGTCGTTGTCTGGGTTTCTTTGATACCGACAATCTCAATCTCTTCACCAACTTTAACCACACCGCGCTCAACACGACCGGTTACAACTGTACCGCGACCAGAAATTGAGAACACGTCCTCGATTGGCATCAGGAAGTCCTGATCAATATCACGCTCTGGCTCCGGAATGTAAGAGTCCATCGCTTCAACCAGCTTAACCACTGAGGGCGCACCGATATCAGACTGATCACCTTCCAGCGCTTTCAACGCAGAACCAACGATGATTGGGGTATCGTCACCTGGGAATTCGTACTGATCCAGCAGTTCACGAATTTCCATCTCAACCAGCTCCAGCAGCTCTTCGTCGTCAACCATGTCCGCCTTGTTCATGTAAACAACGATGTAAGGTACACCAACCTGACGTGACAGCAGGATGTGCTCACGTGTCTGTGGCATGGGGCCGTCAGCCGCTGAACAGACCAGAATAGCACCGTCCATCTGCGCTGCACCCGTAATCATGTTCTTGACGTAGTCAGCGTGTCCTGGACAGTCTACGTGAGCGTAGTGACGCACATCAGACTCATACTCAACGTGTGAAGTCGCGATGGTAATACCACGCTCACGTTCTTCAGGTGCGTTGTCAATCTGATCAAACGCCTTGAGCTCACCTCCGTGAGTCTCTGCCATGACTTTCGTCAGTGCCGCTGTCAATGTCGTCTTGCCGTGGTCAACGTGACCAATCGTACCTACATTCACATGCGGCTTATTTCTTTCAAATTTTTCTTTGGACACCTGAATACCCTCTTAACTTTTAATGTCAAACTATCTGTTTCTCATCGCACCAGCTATTGATGCGGGCACTTCACTGTAGTGCGAAAACTCCATGCTGTAGGTAGCACGCCCCTGCGTTGCACCGCGCAGGTCTGTGGCATAACCAAACATTTCTGAAAGCGGCACTTCCGCCTTGATCTGTTTGCCTGATGCCCCATCATCCATACCCTGAGGAATACCTCGACGCCTGTTCAGATCCCCGATCACGTCGCCCATGTATTCTTCCGGCGTTACCACTTCAACTTTCATCATCGGCTCAAGAAGCGCCGGTTTGGCATTTGCCATACCTTGCTTAAAGCCCATTGAAGCAGCAATTTTGAAAGCTGTTTCACTGGAGTCGACATCATGGTAGGAGCCGTCATACAACGTTACCTTGATATCCACTACCGGGTATCCTGCCAGCACGCCACTTTGCATTGCTTCCTGAATACCCTTGTCGACTGCCGGTATGTATTCCCTGGGAATCGCACCACCTACAATCTCGTTGTTAAACTCGTAACCTTCACCTTCCAGGTTGGGTTCGATCTTCAGATAGACATGGCCATATTGGCCTTTACCACCTGACTGGCGCACAAACTTGCCTTCCTGCTTAACCATCGACCTGACGGTTTCACGGTAAGCCACCTGTGGCGCGCCTACGTTCGCTTCAACGTGAAATTCACGCTGCATGCGGTCTACGATAATCTCCAGGTGAAGCTCACCCATTCCCGAGATAATCGTCTGACCGGACTCTTCATCGGTATGCACCTTGAAAGAAGGGTCTTCCTGCGCCAGTTTTTGCAGCGCAATCCCCATCTTTTCCTGGTCGGCCTTGGTTCTTGGCTCTACCGCTACCGAGATTACCGGCTCTGGAAAATCCATTTTTTCCAGAATTACAACATTGGCTGGGTCGCAAAGCGTCTCACCTGTTGTGACCTCTTTAAGTCCGACGGCCGCCGCAATATCACCGGCTCGAACTTCTTTAATCTCTTCTCTGGAATTGGCATGCATCTGCAGGATACGACCAATTCTCTCCTTTTTACCCTTGATCGGGTTAAACACCTGATCACCGGACTTCAACACACCCGAGTAAACCCGGAAGAAAGCCAGCGAGCCAACAAACGGATCAGTAGCAATCTTGAACGCCAAGGCTGAAAACGGCTCGTCATCTGACGAATGTCTTTCAGTTGGCGTGTGATCTGCATCATCCAGAACACCGTTGATTGAAGGCACATCCAACGGAGACGGCATGTACTCAATCACTGCATCAAGAACCGCCTGCACACCCTTGTTCTTGAATGCTGAACCACAAAACATCGGTGTTATTTCATTTGCCAGCGTTCTGCTGCGAATCCCTGCCTTAATCTCTTCATCGGACAATTCACCCGTTTCCAGGTATTTATCCATCAGCTCTTCGTTTGCTTCAGCTGCCGCCTCCACCAGAGCTTCCCTTAATGCTTCGCATTCATCCTGCAGCTCAGCCGGAATCGCTTCTTCACTGAATTCGATTCCCATGTTTTCTTCTTTCCAGTAGATCGCCTGCATCTTGACCAGATCTACGACACCTTTGAAGTTCTCCTCTTCACCGATGTTCAGCTGCATTGCAACCGGGCTGGCTCCCAGCCTTTCTTTCACCTGCTCAACCACTCGCAGGAAACTGGCACCCATTCTGTCCATCTTGTTGACAAATGCGATGCGTGGCACGCGGTATTTGTCTGCCTGTCTCCAGACCGTTTCAGACTGTGGCTCTACTCCACCGACTGCACAGAAAACCGCACAGGCCCCATCCAAAACCCTGAGGGAACGCTCGACTTCAATGGTAAAGTCCACGTGCCCCGGAGTATCGATTATGTTGAAACGATGCTCCTCAAACTGCTTGTCCATGCCGCGCCAGAAACAGGTCGTTGCCGCCGAGGTAATTGTGATACCTCTTTCCTGTTCCTGCTCCATCCAGTCCATGGTGGCTGCGCCATCGTGCACCTCACCTATCTTGTGAGAAACACCTGTGTAATACAGAATCCTTTCTGTTGTTGTCGTCTTACCTGCATCGATATGAGCCATGATGCCGATATTGCGGTACCGATTAATTGGTGTACTACGCGCCACAACCAGCTCCCGATATCAATGCCGTTAAAACGATTACCAGCGATAGTGTGCAAAAGCCTTGTTGGCTTCTGCCATACGATGGGTATCCTCTTTTTTCTTTACTGCAGAACCTTTCTCGTCAGATGCATCCATCAGCTCACCAGCCAGACGCTGAGACATGGATTTTTCACTACGCTTCCTGGCCGCCTCAATCAACCAGCGCATTGCCAGTGTGTTACGACGACTTGGACGAACTTCTACAGGCACCTGGTAAGTTGCACCACCAACACGACGGGACTTAACCTCTACTGCAGGACGTACGTTATCGAGCGCACCTTCCAGAGTTTCAAGCGGATCACCACCACGCTTGCCAACCATCTCATCAATCGCATCGTAAATGATTTTTTCGGCAACGGATTTTTTACCGCTGACCATAATCATGTTAATGAATTTCGCGAGTAACTGACTCTTGTATTTAGGATCAGGTAATACTTCGCGTTTTGCTGCAACTCTTCTTCTTGCCATTTTCTTTTCTCTACTCGGATTAGGCTATTAGCTCTTTGGACGCTTGGCACCATATTTGGAACGGCCCTGACGACGACCTTCAACACCGGAGGTATCAAGGGTTCCACGGACTGTGTGATAACGCACACCAGGCAAATCCTTCACACGACCACCACGAATCAGTACGACCGAGTGCTCCTGGAGGTTGTGGCCTTCGCCACCAATATAGGATGTGACTTCGAAGCCATTCGTCAGGCGCACACGAGCTACCTTACGCAGGGCTGAATTTGGTTTCTTTGGGGTAGTTGTATAGACACGGGTACATACGCCACGCTTCTGAGGGCATGCCTCCAAAGCAGGAACATTACTTTTCTCAACCTTCCTTTTACGAGGTTTACGTACCAATTGGTTTATCGTAGCCATATATTCCGTCACTCCGTGGGACGATTTTTCGGCGTTTTCACGCTATTTACAAAGCAAAAGAACCCTTCTGCCACCATAGAGCATCAGAATTCTGGTAAAACTGGTTGTTGATTTCTTGATCTTTATTAAGAAATCGTTACAGGAATGTTATGAGTTCCTGTAAAAAAGAGCGCGCATTCTATGTGTGAGCATGCGTGCTGTCAAGACATTTCGCGGCAATTTGGGGATTTTGGGTTTTATCATGTGTTTTCCCGAAAACAACGCGGTACCTGAATGACAGTTACCGCGTTATTTATATCCCACTGAAGCCCTCTTCCATTGGAAGAGGATGCTGACCGTTTTACTGATCAACCTCAGTGTTCAGGGCCTGCTTGATAGCCTCTTCCACTTCTTCAGTCGCCATTTCTACCGGTGTATCATCTGCCTCGGCATCAACTACAGAACGCTGGTTTCTACGATCATTGTGGAACGACAGGCCGGTTCCAGCCGGGATCAGACGACCCACAATGACATTTTCTTTCAGGCCATTAAGTGGATCACTGGTACCACGAACTGCCGCTTCAGTCAGAACACGGGTAGTTTCCTGGAACGAGGCTGCCGAAATAAACGACTCAGTCGCCAGAGATGCCTTGGTAATACCCAACAGGACATGATCATAGATCGCGGGCTGTTTGCCTTCAGCAACGGCCTTTTCATTCTCTTCCAGTACGCGGGCTCTCTCAACCTGCTCTCCACGCAGTAGCGGTGTATCGCCGGAAGCGCGAATTTCAACCTTGCGCAGCATCTGGCGAACAATGACTTCGATATGTTTATCGTCAATCTTTACACCCTGCAGACGGTAAACGTCCTGAATTTCCTTGACCATGTATTCAGTCAATTCAATCACACCCTTAAGGCGCAGAATATCGTGCGGGACCGGCTCACCATCAGCAATTACCTCGCCTTTTTCAACGTGCTCACCTTCAAATACATTCAGGTGACGCCATTTGTGAATCAGCGACTCAACTGACTCACCAGCAGAATCGGTAATCACCAAGCGCTGCTTACCCTTGGTTTCCTTACCAAAACTCACCGTACCAGCAGCTTCAGCCATAATGGCAGGTTCTTTGGGTTTACGCGCTTCGAACAGGTCAGCAACACGAGGCAGACCACCGGTGATATCACGGGTCTTGGACGATTCCTGTGGAATGCGTGCCAGAACGTCACCAACACCAATGATGTCGCCATCCTTAACGCTAATCACCGCGTCAGCAGGCAGCGCATAGGAAGCAGGAAGATCAGTTCCCACCAGACACAGGTCTTCACCCTTATCGTCCACCAGTTTGATCAATGGACGCAGATCTTTACCTGAAGCCGGACGCTGTTTTGGATCCATGATCGCCAGTGAAGACAGGCCTGTCACTTCGTCGGTCTGACTCTGAACGGTTACACCATCGATAAAGTCAACGAATTGCAAGGTACCTGCTACCTCGGTAATGACCGGATGAGTGTGCGGATCCCAACTGGATAGCATATGACCACCACTGACTTGTTCGCCATGTTTCACATGCAGTGTCGCACCATAGGAAAGCTTGTAGCGCTCGGACTCACGACCGAATTCATCAACAATCAGAATTTCACCGGAACGCGATACAGCCAGTACGTTACCTTTGGAATCTTCAACGGTCTTGATATTTTCAAGCTGCACGCTACCGGCACGTTTGGTTTCATAGCTGCTGGCAGCAGCAGAACGAGACGCCGCACCACCGA
>JABDQZ010000183.1 GCA_013041975.1 Gammaproteobacteria bacterium | reverse complement strand
GGCTTTAACTGACCCTCGGCAGCGGAGAAAAGAATCTCGCAGCGTCCAACCAACTTGTATTCATCCAGCTTTTGTTTCGCCCACTGGTAATCACCTTCACCGCAGATGACAAATTTGAGTTGATCTCTGTCAGTCAGCAGGTCAAGATTCTCATAGCGATTCTTGTCGACCTCTCCTGAGGCTGGCGTTTTCAGGTCCATTACCCGAATAACCCGCTCATCGACTGCGCTGATATCCAGTGAACCACTGGTTTCAAGTGACACCTGATACCCCTGATCACAAAGATCGACCAGCAGCTTCTGAGAGTCTTTCTGGGCCAGCGGCTCCCCACCCGTGACACAAATGTATCGGGGGGAATATTGCGCTACCTGTTGCAGAAGCTCTTCTGCTTGCATCGTCTCACCACCTTTAAAAGCGTAGGTGGTATCACAATACTGGCAGCGTAATGGACAGCCTGTCAGCCTGATAAAGACAGTAGGCAATCCGCTTAAGGTACTTTCACCCTGCAGGGAATAGAAAATCTCGCTGATCCGCAAACGATAGGACATAAACGGAAATAATCAGCTTAGTTTATTTTCTGGATGCGCGACAGACGCTGTTTGGCAAGTGCTGCTTCAGAGCTTTTAGGGTAACGACTGATGATCTTGTTGAGAATATCCCTAGCCTCGGCAATACTGCCGGATGAATGATGCAGATAGCCGGTTTTCAACATGGCACCGGGTACTTTTGTGCTGGCTGGATAAAGCTGTATGACCTTGCTGAACTCCAGCAGGGCCTCATTATTTTTCTGAGAGACATAAAAGGCTTCAGCCAGCCAATACTGTGCATTACCAGCCAGCTTGCTCTGGGGATATTTTTTCAGGAATGCCTGAAATGCTTTAATCGCTTCCGGGTAGCGCCTGTCTGCACTGATCAACAGACGATTGGCTTTATCGTAAGCAGCTTGTTCTTGTTTGGAGATACGGGTTGAAAGTACTACAGGTGCCGGAACCGCTGACACTGGCGCTGGTTTGGATATTTCCGCCACAGGAGTCTTTGGCGCGGCAGCACTGAAATCCGTCACTGTAGGCGCAACAGTTGTCGTAGCCGGTTTCTGGCCGCTCGCCTGTAACTGTGTCAGGCGCTGATCGATATCGATGTACAAATCACGCTGGCGGTTTTTCAGTGAATTGATGGTGTGGTTTTGCAGCTCAATCTGGCCACGCAGCTCACTGTTTTCACGTTTCAGGGCATCAACCTGCATCATCAGCTCGGACAATCGGCTGATACGTCGTTCCAGACGTTCGACACGAGAATCCAGTGATCCCTTGTTACCGGCAGCATGAATACTGGCAGGTAGAGAAAGAAATAATGAACAGATAATTAGCAAGCCTAAAGCTTGTTGCGCAGTTTGCTTGGGTAACATAGGGAAAAACCGTCACTCCCGGGTAAACGGGAGTCCATTTAAAGATTCCCGCTTGTGCGGGAATAACTAAAGTATATTAATAAACCAGGATGCCACGACGATTCATCGCCCACGCAGCTTCACCATGACCAGGGTCGGCTGGACGCTCTTCACCATAACTGATGGTATTGATCTGACTTGAAGACACACCCTCGGCTTCCATGAAACGTTTGATTGCAGTTGCACGGCGTTCACCCAGCCCGATGTTGTATTCACGCGAGCCACGTTCGTCACAATGACCTTCAACCGTGATAGAAGCACCAGCATTAGACAGCAGGTAATCGGCGTGAGCTCTCAAGGTAGGAATCGATTCCTGCCGAATATCACTGATATCAAAATCAAAATAAATCACCTTGGTATACAGCGGGCTGTCTGGATTATCCAGTGGATTTCCCTGCCAGCTTCCGCCACGGCTTGCACCGGAAGTTGAAGCATCTCCGGATTCGGAAACACTTGCGCCATCGCCGCTACCGTCAGAATCTGACTTCATAAATGTGCTACAGCCGGAAAACAACAGCACAGCTGCCAACATTAAACCCCATTGAAACATTCTGACTTTCATTGATTTTTCCTCATCATCAATTATTTAGTGTAAGGCGACCATACTGGTTCGCGAACATCTCCTGATTGCAACGCCAGACGCTGGCGCACGCGACCGTCAAACGATACCGCAGATAGCTCGGCTCGACCACCTGTCGTGGTTGCATAAATTACCATGCCGCCATTCGGAGCGAAACTGGGGGATTCATCCAGAGAGCCATTTGTCAGCACATTCAGGCGCATATTCTGCAAATCCAGCGTGCCGATGCGGTAATGGCCATTAACTCGAGTCACCATCACCAGGTTTTTACCATCGGGCGAATAAGAAGCACGCGCATTGTAGCTGCCTTCAAACGTCAGGCGCTCGGCCTTGCCGCCGGTCACTGCCACACGGTAAATCTGTGGTTTGCCCGGACGATCAGAAGTAAACACGATGGATTTGCCATCAGGAGACCAGGCTGGCTCGGTATCAATACCCCAATGACTGGTGAGCTGACGCAATTTGCGAGTATTGACGTTCATCACATAAATATCCGGATTGCCACCTTTAGAAAGCGTCATTGCCAGATAACGACCATCCGGAGACCAGGCTGGCGCACCGTTAATACCCTTGAAGGAAGAAACCTTCACACGACGGCCGGTATACACTTCCTGTACAAAAATGGATGGCTTGCTGTTTTCGAATGACACATAGGCCAGCTTCTTGCCATCAGGTGACCAGGCTGGTGACATGATCGGTTCACTGGATTCAACGATGGTTTCCGGACCATAGCCATCAGCATCGGCAATCTGCAGGGCAATATTTTTCTTCTCGCCGCGATTCACTGAGGTCACGTAGGCAATGCGGGTATTGAATGCGCCCGATACACCGGTAAGCGTTTCATAGATAATGTCAGCAATCTGATGAGCGGTAGAACGCAGATGTCGGGCTGTGGTTGGCACCGAAAAACCTGTGATCTGTTCGCCACGATACACATCAAATAACTGAAAACGTACCAGGTAGCCACCGGAACCATTGGGCTGAACCTGCCCGACAACGATATTTTCGACTGCAACGGTACGCCAGTCACGAAAATCCACTTCGTCTCCGGTTGAAGGACGCGTCAGCATTTTGTTTGCTTCCAGCGGGTTGAACAGTCCGGAACGCTTCAAATCGTTACTGATGATAGAACCGACATTGTGTTGCGGCTGCTGGGCGGGCGAACCAGTCCATTTAAACGGCACGACAGCGATGGGTAATGCACCCTCGGCACCTTCGGTGATCTCGATAACCAAACCAGGTTTTGCCGCTGACAGAACTGGCAACAACAGCAGTAAAAACACAAAGCAGCTATTAAATAACTTCGATTTAAAATTTTTCATTTTGGGATAACTTCTCAAATATCTGAGGAGCTGTCTGTATCTTTGTTTTCAAGACCTTCGACAGCAGGGATGCTGTCGAAGAGCGTACATGGACGTATTCATAGCGTTCTTGAAAACAAAGATACAGACAGCTCCGGGCTCTCCAACTAGTCTACTGGATCAAACACAAAATCAATACTTCTGAACTGTTCAAAAGCCGGTCCTTTGGGAACGGGTAATGGCTCAGCCTTGTAGATCGCCTGCTCTACCGAACGATCAAATGCACCGTTTCCGCTGCTTTTAATAATTGCCACACTCCCAGGAACAATATCACCTGTGGGAATTAAACGCACTCTGACAGTACACTTCAAACCCTCTGCCGAACCTATAGGCCTAAGCCACACGCGATTGATTTTCTGCGTGATGGCTGCAATGGCTGAAGCACTTTCACGAGCGGCAGCTTCGGCTGCCAACTGTTGAGCAAGTTCCCGTTCGCGTGCCTCGCGCTCGGCTTTATCACGGGCAGCCTTTTCCCGGGCTACTTTTTCAGCCTTGCGTTTTTTCTCTTCTGCCTTGCGTTGCTTTTCTTCCGCTATGCGCTTGGCCTCTGTCTCCTTGCGCTTTTTCTCTTCGGCAACTCGTTTCGCTTCGAGTTCCTTGCGTTTTTTCTCGGCGGCCTTGGCCTTTTTTTCCTCGGTTTTGCGCTTTTTCTCAAGCTCGGCTATGCGTTTCTTTTCAGCTTCGGCTTTTTTCTTTGTTTCAATTATTTTCTGCTTCTCAGTTTTTTCACGCTGTTTGCGTTGCTTTTCCAGATCAGCCAGACGCTTTTTCTCGGCGGCCTGCTTTTTCTTTAAAGCAGCGATACGCTGTTTTTCCTTGTCTTTTTTCTGTTGCTGAAGTTTTTTCTGCTTGTTGATTTCTGACTGCAAGCGGGATTCATCGACAACACGCGCTTTGACCACATCAACCTGCGTGACCACTTTCTGGGGCTTTTCACGCCAGTCAACGCCCACCACCATAAAGCCAACCACCAGCACATGCGCAGCGGCAGACAGGATGAAGGCCAGCGGGTTACGTCTGATCAGGTCCAGCATTGATCACTACCTTCCATCACCCTTCCGGCGTCTCCGTGATCAGCCCGACAGAAGGCGCACCAGCCTGCTGTAAAATGACCATCGCCTCGACCACACGTCCGTAAGGTACATTGCGATCACCTTTAACCAGCACAGGAATACCCTTGTTGATGCTGATAATAGCCGCTGTTTTATGCAGCATATCCTCATCATCAACTGCCAGTGTGCGGTCATCGTCATAGGTGATAAAAAAACCGCCTTCCTTGTTGACCGATACCACCAGTGGACGCTTGGCATCTTCCTCAATCGGCTCGGCTTCAGCCTGTGGCAGTTCAACCTTGACTCCTTGTGTCAGCAACGGTGCAGTAATCATGAAGATCACCAGCAGCACCAGCATCACATCAATGTAGGGAACGACATTGATCTCTGCCATGGGGCGTCTTGTTTTCTGTTTTCTTGCCATTATTGTTTCAAAAAGGCCTGACGCTGCAGAATATTAGAGAATTCCTCAACAAAATCTTCGAACCGGTTCTCAATTCTCGACACATCATTGGCAAAACGGTTATAGGCCACCACCGCCGGGATGGCGGCAAACAAACCCATTGCTGTGGCAATCAGTGCTTCTGCAATACCGGGGGCGACCAGGTTAAGCGTCGCCTGCTTGACGTTACCGAGGGCATGAAAGGCATTCATAATGCCCCACACCGTTCCAAACAGACCAACATAAGGGCTGGTTGAACCAATCGTGGCCAGATGGGACAAATAGTTTTCAAATTCATCCATTTCCCGACTCATCGCCACGCGCATTGCGCGGCGCGCACCTTCAACAACGGTATTGGGATCCATGCCCGGACTTTCCTGCAGTCGCGCATATTCTCTGAAACCGGCATGGAATACCGCCGACAATCCGAAATAATCATCCTGTCTTTCAATCTTGCGATAAAGCTCACCCAGGTCAGCGCCAGACCAGAAATCATCTTCGAAACGGTCAGCTTCCTTGCGCGCTTTTTTCAGTACCCGGGATCGATCCACTATCATGGCCCAGGAAAAAATGGATGCCAGTACCAGCACGGCCATGACAGCCTGCACCAGCGGACTGGCATTTAACACCAGTCCGAGAAAAGACAGATCACTGTTCATTCGGTATTGCCCTCAAAATTACTTCCGGTATGGGTCGGGGTTTAAAGGATTCGCTATCAAGACACACAATTTTTATTTTGCCCCGGCTGCACAGCTCACCTTTTTCGTTCTGTACTTCCTGATCAAAGGTCAGACTGACTTTTTTCTGCTGAGTAATATTTGCTGTCACTGTCAGCGCGTTATTGAATCGTGCCGGTTTGATGTAATCAACTTCAGCCCTGTGAACAGCGAAGATCAATCCCTGTTGTGCCAGTTCATCCTGCTCAAAACCCAGACTTCTTAATAATTCGGTTCGTGCTCTTTCCATGAATTTCAGGTAATTGGCATAGTAGACTACGCCACCTGAATCCGTATCTTCATAATAGACACGAACTGGCCAGGAAAATTCACTCATTTTTCTGCCCTATCCATTAAAAATATCTCTGGTTATATCAGACTGTCCTATCGCACTTTCCTTGGGCGGCAAGCCAAAATGTTCATAGGCCAGGCGAGTCGCTACCCTGCCACGTGGCGTACGCATCAGGAAACCCTGCTGAATCAGGTACGGCTCCAGCACATCTTCAAGTGTGCCGCGCTCTTCACTGAGGGCCGCTGCCAGGCTGTCAATACCGACAGGACCACCATCGAATTTTTCGATCAGTGACAGCAGCAGTTTTCTGTCCATCTGGTCAAAACCGGCCACATCGACTTTCAGCATCGACAGGGCCGCATCCGCTATCTCTGAAGAAACATGGCCATTGGATTTAACTTCGGCATAGTCTCTGACACGACGCAGCAGGCGATTGGCTATACGAGGCGTACCACGAGAACGTTTGGCAATTTCATCCGCCCCACTGCTATCCAGGTCGATGTTCAATATACCGGCAGCACGTTGTACGATATGTGACAGGTCGGCATCAGAATAAAATTCCAGACGTTGCACAATACCGAAGCGATCCCGTAGCGGTGATGTCAACAAACCGGCACGAGTCGTTGCCCCTACCAGCGTGAAGGGCGGCAAGTCCAGCTTGATGGAACGCGCGGCAGGCCCTTCGCCAATCATGATATCCAGCTGGTAATCTTCCATCGCCGGATACAACACTTCTTCGACAACCGGACTCAAACGATGAATCTCGTCAATGAACAGCACATCGTGCGGTTCAAGGTTGGTTAGCAAGGCGGCCAGGTCTCCGGCTTTTTCCAGAACCGGCCCCGACGTCTGGCGCAGATTAACCTGCATCTCATTGGCAATAATATGTGCGAGCGTGGTTTTCCCCAATCCTGGCGGCCCAAAGATCAGCACATGATCCAGTGCTTCCTGACGAGCGCGTGCCGCCGGGATAAAAATATCCATTTGCTCGCGCACAGCAGGCTGACCGACATAATCCTGCAGCATTTTCGGACGGATGGCACGGTCCATCAGCGCTTCATCGTTTTCAGCTGCAGGTGAGATTAGAGTGTCGCGCTCTGTCATGATTTAGCTGTTACCGACTGCAAGGCTGTTCTGATGATTTCTTCACTACCCAGATCAGTCGTGTCCACATTCCTGACCATGCGACTGGCATCGTTGGGTTTGTAGCCCAGCGCCACCAGTGCACTCACAGCATCGGCAACCGGAGAAGATGCTGCCACATCCGCAGTTGCCTGGCTGGACGGTATCGTTGCCGCAGAAACGGCTTGCAGTTTATCCAGACGGTCGCGCATCTCGACGATCAGGCGTTCAGCCGTTTTTTTGCCGATACCAGGCAGCCTGACCAATGCAGAGGTATCATCAGACTGCACACAATAGGCAAATTCATCCGCACTCATACCAGAAAGAATGGCCAACGCCATTTTGGCTCCCACGCCATTGACCTTCAGCAGGGTACGAAACAACAGCCTTTCAGATTCATCATGAAAACCAAACAGGATATGCGCATCATCACGCACCACCAGATGCGTAAACAGTGTTACCTGCTTCCCCTGTTCGGGCAGATTGTAGAAAGTCGACATCGGCGCTTCCACTTCATAGCCGACACCGTTAACATCCAGCAGCAGCATCGGTGGCTGCTTGATCACAATTTCTCCACGCAGACGACCAATCACCAGCTTTTTCCGCCTTTTAACAGTTGTTTTGTTGTACGCGTATGGGCATGCGTCAAGGCGATTCCAAGGGCGTCAGCCGCATCGACCTGCAGTTTTCCCTTGATATTCAGAATCATTTTGACCATGTGCTGTACCTGCTCTTTTTCAGCAGAACCTTTTCCCACCACTGATTGTTTGACTTGTCTTGGTGTATATTCAAAAACCGGGCAGTTAGCATGCACCGCCGCAGAAATCGCTGCACCTCGCGCCTGCCCCAGCTTCAAAGCGGAAGACGCGTTCTTTGATACAAAGACATCTTCAATCGCCACTTCCTGTGGTTGATATTCACCGATCACTTCGGTGATACCGGTGAATATTTCACCGAGCCGGTCAGGAAAATTTTCTTTTTTTGTTCTTATGCAACCATGAGTCACATGCAGACTTTGCATGCCATCGCCTTCAATGACAGCAAAGCCGGTTATTCTCGATCCAGGATCAATGCCAAGTATGCGGATCAATCAAGCGCTTCCATGATTTCATCGGAAATTTCAGCATTATTGTAAACTTCCTGCACATCATCGAGATCTTCGAGCGTATCGACCATGCGCATCAGTTTTTCAGCATCGTCCTGATCGAGTTCAGCATTGGTTGAAGGACTGAAAGTGACCTCCGCATTATCGGGTTCCAGACCTCCCGCAACCATGGAATCCTTAACATCCGAGAACATATCGGGTTCGGTAATGACATCAACAGAACCATCATCATTGGTCACAACATCATCAGCACCTGCTTCCAGTGCGGATTCCATGACAGCATCTTCATCACAGCCGGGAGCATAACTAATAACACCCTGCTTATTGAACATGTAGGCCACAGAACCAGAAGTGCCCAGGTTTCCACCATGCTTGGTGAAGGCATGCCGCACGTCTGAAGCGGTGCGGTTATGATTGTCTGTCAGACAATCAACAATAACGGCTGTACCACCCGGGCCGTATCCTTCATAACGCAGCTCAGTATATTCTTCACCTTCAGCACCACCGGCACCTCGTTTGACAGCACGGTCAATGGTGTCATTCGGCATATTGGCACCCTTGGCCTTGTCGACCGCCAGTCTCAGGCGCGGATTGGAATCCATATCGCCACCACCTGCCTGG
>JABDQZ010000173.1 GCA_013041975.1 Gammaproteobacteria bacterium | reverse complement strand
AGGGTACAGGAATGCCACATACCTACATTTCCCGCTTCACCGGTGATCGTCAGAAATTGGCAATTCACTGCTTCATCAGTCACGGCACTCTTGAACTTCCAGATCTTTTTTGATTCGTCAATCATTGTCAGGTCATGTGGAAACTGATCGACCCCTAGTCGATGGGAGTCAGACAACAACTGCAAAGGTGCATCCCGCCCAGTGACATCGTGAAGGTAAACATACAACGTAATGAAATCCAGTTCCCTACCCGGCCAGTCGATAATATCCTGATGAAATTCAATACCGTAGAAGTAAGTGTTATTCCTGTACTCTGGTCGGATATAAGCACCTAGATTATTGACCGGGTTATCTCTGATCCTTTCAAGAATCCAGCCAGGTATCCAGCTTTCCGGTACGCCGCAGATCACTTTTTTATTGAGGATTTCATATTCATCCCCTAACACCCGGTTCAGGGTAGAAACTATTACTTCATTGTTTTCAATATTATCCAGATCATCCTGGTAATGTTCTAAAATGTTTCTACCTGGTATTGGGTTGACCCCCTTGTAAACGGGATTTTGATTGAATTCAGATTCAGAAAGAAAAATTTCTGGTGATAAGTTTTGCCTGTCTTTCAGTTTTTGCAGCAGGCCCGAGCACTCTTGCTGATCAACAACACTCCCGAGATTCAGGTAACCATTTTCAATAAAGCTTTCTACCTGAGCATTGATGTCGTTCATAGCAGAGCATCCCATGTCAGTGGCGTTCCTGATTTAATCGCTTTTTTTACCTGTTTACCACAGATAAAATCATAATACTTGGCAGACAAACCTAAGGCCGGCCGTAAAGCGCGTACACTTTCTTCAGAAAGATATTCACCCGCTTTCAAATCTTTAACCACATAGAGTCCACGACGGTATTTGATGGACGATTTTTCCTGTTTGGTAGGACCATAATACACACTCCCCAAGGCCATCCAGGCCCGGTTAACTTCTATGACCAGCATTTTCATCTCATCGGGTTCCAGAGAAAAATCGGCATCCACGCCACCACTTGCCCGATCCAGGATAAAATGCTTTTCAATAACCGTTCCGCCAAGCGCAACACTTGCAACAGCCGCACCGATACCCTGGGTATGATCAGACAACCCCACGTGACAGGAAAACAGTTGCTGCATATGAGGGATGGTCATTAAATGGCTATCTACGGGATCTGCGGGATACGAACTCGTGCATTTCATTAACAACAAATCCCTGCATCCTGCTTCCTGGCACGTTCTCACACATTCATCCACTTCAGCAACTGAGGCCATGCCTGTCGAAATAATCATTGGCTTCCCGGTTTGGGCAACACGGCGAATCAGGTGAATATCGGTATTTTCAAATGAAGCAATTTTATACGCCGGCACATCAAGAGATTCCAGAAAATCTACAGCGGTGGCATCAAAAGGGGTACTGAATGCAATCAAACCCAGTTTTTTTGCTTCGTTGAAAATTTCCTGATGCCATTCCCAGGGCGTATGAGCCTGTTGATACAACTGGTACAGGTTCTGCCCATGCCACGGGCTGGATTTATCGTTAATGACAAAATCATCCTGCTGACTGTTTATTGTCATGGTATCAGCTGTATAGGTTTGTAATTTGACGGCTTGTACTCCAGATGCTGCAGCCGCTCTAACCAGTTCAATAGCCGTGTCAATAGACTGGTTATGATTACCGGACAATTCAGCGATGACAAATGGCTTTTGACCTTTGCCAATGCTTGTACCGGCAATAGTAATGACGTCTTTCACTCAATAATCCTGCCTACTTCAAAAGCTTCAGCTGCCTGAACTCCTACCGTGGCACCACGCCATTTTAATAAATGCAGACAGGCCTCTAACGAACGAGGGTGAGGAAATTCTCTCATTTCATCTTCATAACAGGATAATGCCTGCAATTTATGTTCTACAGATTCAGAAATATCGACAAAATAGTCCGGAGAGAATGTTGCCATGGATTTTCCAGGTCGCCATTCAGTACTTGAAGGCACTTCAAAGAACAACAGCTTTTTCACGCAATGTTGTGGTTGGGGACGCACGGCAGTGATCACTGCATCATGCACGATCCTGTGATCAATATTGACGTCTGAAGCATGATGGGTATAAACAATTTCAGGCACAACCCTGTCAATCATCGCTTCTATATTCTTTACAATATCCAGCAAATCGACCGAATCCATTCGATTATCGGGATAGCTATGAAACTCGGGCGCTCGAATACCCAGAGTCTTTGC
>JABDQZ010000163.1 GCA_013041975.1 Gammaproteobacteria bacterium | reverse complement strand
AAATACCTTCCCTGAAACAACCTGTAACAGATCACACTTCATTTGAAACACGTGGGAAATATTCCCTTTCTATAATTTTTTATAGCGAGAGTGTTTCTCGACCCCTTTGGTTATCTCGCTAAGCTCGGTGTCACATAAAGGACTGCTTTTGTGGCACGGAGTTACACTGTTTTCAACAAAGAGGATGTAGTCATGAAAAAGATACTTTTAGTAACTGCTATTGCAGTGACATTTGGCAGTTCTTATGTTTTGGCTCACCACCCAGCTGCAGATATTGTCGATGAAGATATTTACACGATGATTGAAGACAATATTTCAGAACAACACGATCAGGTTTTAGATGACATGGGTGATATGACTGGTTCCGCTATACCCGGTGACGATGTTGGAAGTAATTCCAGAGAGGCTATAGATGCTGAAGTTGGCCAGGGTGGAGTAGGCCCAGATAATCAGAACTGATAACCATTATATAATTACAGCAAAAGGCATCCGACTTAACAGGTGCCTTTACTACATAAGCAGGTATTGAGAAGCATTCTCGTCAACGACCGCTTATTGCTGTAAGCAGAAGTCGCCTTACATATTCGAGTGTCCGCTTCCAGGAAAATAAAAAGCCTCCAACAGAATGAACCGAAGGAGGCCAAAGCAACACTCATAGAACTAAAGGGAGAGAAGTTCAACAAGTAACCCTTAGATGGGGACTGCCCAGGAAAGTTCAAGAGGCTAGATAGCAAACAGCCCTGCGAGTAATCAGCTCAACAGGGCTTACCGTGTATCGGTGGTTTATCCGCTAATGGAAGCGGTTATTTATAAGAATAGTTGGAATATTGATGGATACAAGTTTGATTCGGACTGTTTGGTCTGATGAAAACTATTGCAATGATTTGAATCTATTTTTGGAAGTTTTCTCGTTGAAAACAGGAGGGACTTTATATTTGCAGACTCTCGAGAGGTTTTCCCACGCCATCCCCATGGCCATGCCTCACCCCCAAAAGCCCCAGAGAATCTCGTGGTCAGCGACCCCGGCAGGCTGACTTTCCAGTGCCCCAACTGATTCTCAAAAAAGTCTCTTTCCAATGCCTAGAGCAACGGATTTCTGAAACATTATCCGAGACGAAAAAATAACGAACAATGGTGCGAGCTCTCTCGCTTCAGTGTTTATTTTGAAATAGTCTCAACAATAAATTCAGGATTATTCATGATGGTTTTCTTTACAGCACACTGGGCAGCCACTTTTTTAAGAACCCCATGTAATTTTTCAGGAATATTTTCTGGTACATGAATGGTCGTAACGAATCCATTGATTATTTTCTTCTCATCACGTTTTACTTCAAGAGTGATTTCAATCCCAGACGAGTCGATGTTTTTATTTTCACAGTATGACTGAACATAGAAGCCAGCACAGGTGGCAATTGAGGCAAGGAAAAGGTCGTAAGGGGCGGGGGCAGTATTGTTGCCTCCACTTTTTTCGGGTTGATCTGTCATTATCAGATGATCACCAATATGTGTTGAAACTTTCTTGCTGCCTTCAAGAGTGACTTTTAATTCCATTACTTGCTCCTTTACTGGGTCAATTCTCAATGAATCAGGCCAACGGACTCTAAATCCATTGTCCTCAGGCGAAAAAAAAGGGCCTACATCCAGAAGTGACGTAAGCCCTTGATTTATATATGGCTCCTCAACCTGGGCTCGAACCAGGGACAAACGGATTAACAGTCCGCTACTCTACCAACTGAGCTATTGAGGAATGAAGGCGCATATAGTACTGATCGTGCGCTTCATGTCAACAGTAATCCGTTCAGGAACAGGCAATTTCATCACCGCCTGCCGTTTTTTTCGATAAACGGGTTCTGCCTGAATTGGACAGAATGAGCGCTTTGCCGGGTATGTTGGATACCTTGCTGCAAAACCTGATCGTGACATTGCTGCCTGGTGAGCTTCCTGATGGGTAGAAGACGATTTTTCTGCGGCCAGTCGATGTCTGTACCTGCACTTCATTGCGGTTAATTTGAGTGACTGCCAGCAATTTTTCCTGTTCATCTCGTAACCGGTTGTAATTTTCGTCAACAAAACTGATGAATCCCTGCTGCCAGTCAAAACCACCTGAACAGGATTCAAGGTCAGTGGACGGACATAAAACGACACGCCGTGAATTTTGTACGGCATAGAAACGCGCATGGGCAAGTGATGTGGCAAACTGGTTGATGAGACTGGTTTGCTGATTGCTGGCAATCAAGCCGCTAAAACCCGGAACCGCAAGACCCAGTGTAATAAGTAGCACGGCTATAACCGTAATGAATTCAATTAGCGTAAAGCCCAGGCACGGGCGTAAGTTGCAGAATTGCATGATAACTCCTCCATGAGTTAATTAAGGCCAATCCATGGCCATTGAGGTGTAATGTCAGCTTACAAATTTTTCAATGCGATCAAGCGCCTCTTTCAGGTTTTCCATACTGGTGGCAATCGAAATGCGCATGTGTCCCGGTGAACCAAAGGCTGCGCCAGGTACCAGTGCAACACCGGCTTTTTCTATCAGCAGTTCAGCCAGTTCCAGGTCATTTTTGACACCCTCAAGATTTTCGAGCATCCCGGCAATATCGGGGAAGACATAAAAAGTACCATCAGCAGGCAGGCATTCCACGCCAGGGATATTGTTCAGGCGTTCAACTACGTAGTCATGACGTTCCTTGAAGGCGCTCAGCATTTCAGCAATACATTCCTGTGGGCCATTTAATGCAGCCTCTGCAGCAGCCTGTGAAATCGAGCAGGGATTTGAAGTACTTTGTGATTGCACTTTCTTCATCGCCTTGATGATGTCCGCCGGGCCTGCGGCATAGCCAATTCGCCAGCCAGTCATTGAGTAGGCTTTGGAAACGCCATTCAATACCAGGGTACGGTCATATAACTCCGGGCAGACATTAAGAATATTGATGAAGGGGTTGCCTGTCCACAGTATGTGTTCATACATATCATCCGTGGCAACCAGGATTTTTGGGTGTTCCAGCAGGACATCACTGAGTGCCTTGAGTTCCTCTTCGGTATAAGCCATGCCAGTTGGATTGGAAGGGCTGTTGATGACAAAAAGGCGCGTGTTTTCATTAATCAGACCGCGAAGCTGCCCAGGCGTGATCTTGAAATTCTGGCTGGCATCGGCCTTGGCGATAACGGGCTCGCCACCTGCCAGTAATACCATGTCAGGATAGGAAACCCAGTAGGGGGCAGGAATAATGACTTCATCACCATCATTCAGGACGGCTTGAGCCAGGTTGTAGAAACTCTGTTTGCCGCCGGAAGACACCAGGATCTGCTCGAGCGAATAATCAAAACCATTATCCCGTTTGAACTTATCAATGACTGCCTGCTTGAGAGAGACTGTTCCATCTACCGGCGTATATTTGGTTTTACCCGCGTTAATTGCTTCAATCGCAGCCTGTTTGATGTGATCAGGCGTGTCAAAATCAGGTTCACCCGCGCCCAGTCCAATAACGTCCTGGCCTGCGGCGCGTAATTCGGCAGCGCGTGCAGTAATGGCAAGTGTTGGAGAAGGTTTGACGGCTTTAACGCGATTGGAGAGTTTATGAGTCA
>JABDQZ010000160.1 GCA_013041975.1 Gammaproteobacteria bacterium | reverse complement strand
CCAGTATGTTGCACTCTAGATCCAACAAACAGATAGTAAGGACGGTCCAAACTAAACTTTTTCTTAAAAGCAGTTACTTCCTCATCTGAGGCTGGAAAGAATACATCCCGGTCAATACCACATAAACCTACTACAGCATGCTGAGGTGAGATCTCCGGAAATATAGACAACAAATCACGCCTGGTACTTTCAGAAATACAGACATAACGTTGAGCAAAGCTAATCGCAACAGTTTTTTCCATCCATGGGCGTTCTGACATATTAAATGCAAAAAGCTCTGGTATCATGTCATAAACCATCAGTACCATAGGTGTAGACAATGGCGACGTATAATAAGTTGATGTAAATACATCTATTTTATATTGATCCGATATTTTCTCGATTAAAACCGAATCGGATGCAGTAAATTGATTTAGGTTATAAGTAGGAAATGGAATATGGGTAACACCAACGTAATGAGGCATACCACCTCGGTCGAGTACAAAAATATCCAGATCCTTTTTCTTCACCAAATATGGAATGATTGAATCCCAGACGCGAGCAATCCCAGTATTATTAATCTGGAAAAAAATACCATCAATCAGCAATTTAGCCATAGACACTATACTCTCAAGTGAAGATCTGACGTTTAGAATCAGCTGCACATTTCCTCAAGGCCATCTGAACATCATTGTATCTATTCTGTTCTTCAGGACGAGCTCCATTCTTGTACGGCATGTTTATTTTCTGAATAAATTCATTATATTCGCAGATTGTATTCGATGAAATGAGTTTACGAGCATACTTCTTCAGTATGTTCCTAGCCTCAATAACCCCACGCGTATCAGAACGGGTTGAAATACCTTCCGGGTTTTGGAAATACGCCACATGTGGCTCATTAATTTTGTAGAAATTTTTACCTGCGTTTAGACAACGCATCCAGAACTCGTAGTCACCTGCTGATTTATACTCGGTGTCAAAATACCCAAGCTCATCATGCAATGACTTCCTCCACATAGGACCATTATGCGGAGAATTGTAGGCAAGCAAATTGTACGGGGTAAGTACAGACAAATTGCTCTTAAATCCAAACTCGGAAATTTGTTCGAAACTTAGGTCATGGTCAAACGTATAATAGAAGTCCTGATAAACAACGTCCACGAATGGTAAAGAATCCAGCACGGATGCTTGCAATTCAAGCGAATCTGCTCGGCGAAGATCATCAAGATTGGTATTAGTAAGGAATTCGCCTCTAGCCAGATCAACACCTACATTCCATGCATCATAAATACCGATTCTGTAATTTATTCTTTTGTATATGACGTTATTGAATTTTTTACAGTATCGTTCAATGGTTTCAGCCTCATTTTCTGGTGATGCTGCATCAATTATTAGCAACTCACAGTAATCATTAAATATTGATTGAGAGGTTATGTTTTCTAGAAACTGCTCGATATATTTCTCACCTTTGTAAAGGCTGGCGATTGCTGAAACCAGTACCCCGGGCGACCTGTTAATATAAAACCTGGGTATTTGATCAACTTGCCGGTGACTTTCAGTCTTTTTCTGACGTAAAATCTCCTGTGATTTTTTCTGCCAGTCTTTTTTACTTACTGTATCTGTTGAGCCCATTATTTGTACTCGATCAGAGTCGTGAGCGGTTTCTTTTTCAGTGATAGCATTTTCTTCAAAGGCGGCCTCAAAACATTGCTTTATTATATCAAGTCGGGTCAATTGACCGGTTTTTAACAAGGTTTGCCAATGATTAATCTCCTGTGCAACAGCACCTCTATTAAATAATATTTCATATAAAGCCTGAACAAACTCATTGTCAGTTACATTCGATAGAAGCTGGGTACGCAGCTTTGCTTCTTCAGAAGACAGGATCTGAGAAAAAAACTCTCGAAATTCCAGTCCGTTAACAAAATTATTATTCCAGATATTAATTTCTTCCTGCCCTGGCGTTCTTCCTAGAAATGACTGATAAACTGCAATAATAGACTGATCTTCATCCTGAACATCTGGGGTAGTGATAGAGCTTTTATCTGCATCTACAAATTCAGCCATATGTGAAATCTTATAATTAATTTCTTCTTTAATTCTTAACAGATTCCTGCTGGCTTCAACGCGTTTAATAAGAGCCGCTTCGTTAGAAAGGCGAAAATATTTCAGGATAGAAAAAAAGAGAGCCTTTCCAGCATGGGAAAAGGTATTTTGTTTTAGAAGCGCTGAAATACGTTGTTCGCTGTTTTGGTCTTCGATGATTGAAACAACCACATTAGAAAGAACTTCCAATTCCTGGAAATCAGCTTTTTCAATGGTAAATTTTAGATTATTCAATGACATAAGTTACTGCTTTGCTACTTGCATTTGGTTTTCGTTTACATCCGCATAAAGAAATATGCTAAGTCAATAGATAAGGCCTCATGGAGCAATTACTTTTATAGTTATACGAGAAGAACAAGCTTTATCAAACCACCTTACAGCTTCCTGCACAGGAGCCACATGCAATTGGTAAGTACCGGGTGTTTCAGGTGCCACCACCCTAACATGGCAATTTTTCTGGCTTCCTGCAGCCACAGGTATAGACAATTGGCTACGCTCTCCATCTCTAACATAAAAATCACCTGTTTCATCCAGCCAGTGATAACTTAGATGGAATGGATACGGATTTCTACTGGTTAAAGTGTGAGATGTAAAATTATTTAATAATGTATCAATTTGAAAAGTAGCGCCAACAGGCACGACTTCAGGGATATCCTCAGTTAGGACATGCTGTTTGATAAGATCGGTTTCTTCATCTGTCAATACAGCCATACTGATACTTTTTGATAACTCTACTATATCGACCGGATGATGAGAAGCTAATGCAAATATACTCGTAGATTGACGCAAATCAGCAATACTAAATTCTTGTAAAAGACTGCTGTTATTGTGATCACCAAACCAGAGATAGACATAAGGAAAAGACTTTTTTAGTTGCTTTTTCAATATTCTCGGGTTTTGTTCGTTAATATGCATGATTTTTTCAAACCAGCTTCTGCGTATTCTTGGTTGCCAAAAACCCGCCTGCTTTGCCAATCGTTGTTGCCTGGGGTGCTCATATAAATAGTTCCATAGATTAGGAGCTGTATGAATCAAAAAAACACCTTTTTCTTCTGTTAAATGTGAACTAACAAGTTGGTAAAGTTGATCAAGTTCTTCAGATGACAAATGCTCAATCAGGTCACAGGCGATAGCAAGATCAAAATTCTGTGAATATATATCCTCATTTAATACACTGTCACGATGCACTGATACCCGGTCTTTGTAGTTTACTCCTTCCAGAGTCTGATTAATCAGATTAACTGCATCGTCAGAATA
>JABDQZ010000158.1 GCA_013041975.1 Gammaproteobacteria bacterium | reverse complement strand
ACTCGGAGCCGACATGGCCGCAGTAAACTTTCTCCAGGAACTTGATTATCTGTTTTAACGGCAGTTGTTCTTCGGTATACAGCGAACCGGTATTGAAAACCTTGTCAAGATCGGAAGGTGTCAGATTATGAAATGCCGGAGAAAGATCCGGTACATCCATCCTGTCACGTAAGTGAGCGGATCAAGCTCGGCATGCTGATGGCCTCGAACACGGTAGGCATTGATCAGGCGTAACACGGCGGCCTGTTTTTCAGCCGCGTCAGCGGTCAGTGTGCTTTCAGTCAGACCTGTTGGGTGATTAAGGTCACGTGCCAGCAAGGCAAAATGCTGGCGCACCGGTGAGTGGGGAACGTCGGCAACAGCGTCCGCTTGCTGGCTTTGCATCTGGTCGAAATGATTTCGCCATTCATCACTGACACTGCCTGGATCCTGCAGGTACTGTTCGTAGATTTCCTCTATGAAATTTGCATTACTGCCCGAGAGGGCGGCAGTGGATCGCAGAAGTTCCAGGTTATCGCTCATAATTGATGCGGATTATGTAAAGGGGTTATTCGTTATTTACTTATTGAATATAGATTAGCACAGCTATTATTTTTGGCAGGAAAGAATTGCCGGAAAAACTTCAATACTGATTATGAAGAATTGTTGCGCGCACGCAGGGCTTTCTGCTTGGTGAGAAGTTTCTCAAGCTGATCTGAAAGTTGTTTGTGCATGGCCTGGTAGGCTTTTAGCTGGGCCTGCTTGTAGATGCTGTCAGGCTGGTGTTCGATCAGCGCAAAGCGCGCTTCGAAAAAAGCGATGTTAGCCTCGGTTTTGCTGATCTGGGTTTGCAGTTTCATATGAATATTCTAGCTTAATCATTATTTCGTGTCTGGTTTATAGACCGGTGCATTGGTGACAGGTGAAGGTAAACGGTCTGCAGGCCATAATGGATAATGATAGCGTTGAGACCTGCCTGGCTGCTGATGCCCCCAGATACCTCGTCGATATTGCCGGGCATGTTCTTCAGCAGAGATGAGTTGCTGCTGGACAGCCATGGGTAAACGCTGAAAACTTCTCTCCTCAATCAGTGCTACACCTTCGCTCAATAACCGGCTGCTGATATCCATGCCCCCCAGTGATATCAAAACCTGTTGATTTTCGACCACTGAAAGCTGCACTGTTTTACCCAGTATCAGGCTTTTGAGTCTTTTGACTGTCGTCGATTTTATCTGGTTTGGTAAGGTAATGGTCCGAATTCCGGCCAGGTGTACTTGCTGGCGTGTGCCTGCAGATGAAATCGTTTCAATCGTGCCATTGTCATAGGTATTGACGACCTGGACGCTTGCCTGTTGGGCTGCCTGCAGAGCTGTAAGAAGGCTGGTAACAAAGACCAGTATCAAAAAAAAAGCTGTTTTCATTTGAATCCAGTGCCGTGTGTTTCTTTTCATGATATCTTTTTAAGCCAGTCAATCAATTATTTGTGTATATGAAGTTTATCAACGAATCCGAATATAACCATCACCAGGTTGAAAAGACCGGTGTCCTCCTGACCAACCTGGGTACGCCTGATTCCTGTGATACTTCAGGTGTGCGTCGCTATCTGCGGGAGTTTCTCTGGGACCCCCGGGTCGTTGAAGTACCGCGTCCAGTGTGGTGGATGGTATTAAACTTCTTTATTCTGACAACACGACCCTCGCGTTCGGCTAAAGCGTATCAAAAAGTCTGGACAGAAGAAGGTTCACCCTTATTGACTATCACCCAACGGCAGGCAGAGAGACTGCAGTCTGCTCTGGAACAAAGTTACCCCGACCAGTTCGAAGTGGTGATGGCCATGCGCTATGGCAACCCTTCAATTGTTGATGGACTGGAAAAGTTGCGCAAGGCAGGCGTACGCAAGGTTCTGGTTTTTCCCCTCTATCCCCAGTATTCAGCTACAACAACGGCATCCACATTCGATGCGGTTACTACTGAGCTGCAACATTGGCGCTGGATTCCCGAACTGCGTTTTATCAATCACTATCATGACTTCAATGGCTATATCTCATCGCTGGAGCAGAGTGTTCGTGATTATTGGCAGGAACATGGAAAGGCTGACAAACTGATCATGTCGTTTCATGGCATTCCCAAGGACTACCTGTTAAAAGGCGATCCGTATTTTTGTGAGTGTCAGAAAACGGCACGCTTGCTGGCTGATAGGCTGGAACTGTCAGAGTCGCAGTGGCAGATCACGTTTCAATCACGCCTGGGTGCAAAGGAATGGTTAAAACCCTATACAGACAAAACCCTGGAATCTCTTGGCAAGCAGGGTTTGAAAAGTGTTCAGGTCATCTGTCCCGGGTTCAGTGCCGACTGCCTGGAAACGCTCGAGGAAATTGCGATGGAAAACAGGGATACTTTTCTTGACGCTGGTGGAGAAAGCTACCAGTATATTCCCTGCCTTAATGCCAAGGATCAGCATATTGATATGATGCATAAACTGGTAGAGCAGCATGTGCAGGGCTGGGATATCAACACACCTTTGGAACAACGCCAGTCTGAAGCGGGTATGAGCAGTCAAAATGCAATCAAGCTGGGTGCGGAAAAATAAATCAATGTGTTATTCAATACCACATTCTTTATTTTTTAACATCATGATGGCATCCCTGATAGTCGGTGCATAAGTTTTAGCGACACAGCATGAGCCGCAGTCAGCCAGGTGCGCCTTGATCAACCCGAGTACTGTTTCCAGTGTTAACTGTTGTTTTGGCTCTGTATTTTCAAGAGATGCCTGGGCCAGTTGTTGGCAAGAAAAAACCTGTCCTTGACTGTCAATCAAACTGTCATTTTGTTCAAAAGTATTTTCTGTTGATACGAGTGTCTGAATCAAGGCAGCCTCGTTTTCCAGGTACTCAAGCTCCGGGTCGTTTTCATAATGAAGAATGGCTGGCCAGTGGATATCTTTCATACAGTCATTTTACAAAAATAACATAATAAATCGTCATTTATCTCTGATAAAGTATTTTTGTCTTAAAGAGGTTTCAGGTAAAGCCAGCTAAGTTACCTTTCATTGTGTGTCGGGGGAGCTGTAAACCACGAACTGATGACATGTGTGAATCCTCTTCACGCCTGAAGATAAAAGGTTTTATCAATTACTCAGTAGGGCGTCCACAGTATAATCTGGCAGCACGAAAATTATTTAAGTTTAGCAATCCAATGGAATGGTGTTTCTGATTAATGTCTACAATAGGTTACATTTGTTCTATTATGAAAAAAGTAAGCTTTCTACAGGAAAAAGTTTCTTTGTAAAAATGATATCAACAGAATCATCTCAAACAGTTAACCTCTTGATACGCCTCGGACTGATTTTTCTGCTGATCCTGTGGTGCTACGAGATCATCAAGCCTTTTATCATTCCTCTAATGTGGGGTGGCATTATCGCCATCGCTGTTTTTCCTCTTTATCAAAAGCTCTGTCATGCGACAAATCAAAAGCAGTTATTGTCCGTCACCATCATCGCTGTTGTGCTGCTGGGGCTTGTGATACTGCCCATGGTGCTGTTAACCAGCTCCTCCATAGATGTCGTGCGCTTTATTTCAGATTACCTTGAGTCAGGGAAAATTAAACTACCTGCGATACAGCCATTATTAGCCGAGATTCCTATAATTGGTTCTTACCTGCAGGAACTGGTGGTTACCAAGGATATTGAAAGCATGTTGCAAAAGCTTTCACCGGTATTAAAAACAGCAGGCCAACAGTTGTTGTCATTATCTGCCAGCCTGGGCGCGATGCTGCTGCAAAGCATGGTGGCCATCGTGATTGCTGCCCTGTTTCTTTATCAGGCTGATACAGCCAGGCAATGGTCGAATAACCTGAGTCAAAAAATTGCCGATGAAAAAGGACTGGCGTTAAGCAATCTTGCAGTTTCGACAGTCAGCAATGTGGCGCAGGGTATTCTGGGCGTGGCGATTATTCAGGCAATACTGTCGGGCACTGGCATGATGTTGGCATCAGTGCCAGGCACCGGTTTCTGGACCATGGTGGTGCTGATTGTAGCTACCATACAGTTACCGCCGATGTTGATATTGTTGCCGGTCGCTATCTATCTTTTCTATACCAGCACATTGTTTGCAGCGATTGGTTTTTTGGCGCTGGCTATTGTGATTAGCATCATTGATACGCCAATGCGTGCCTTTTTCATGGGGCGTGACAGTAAAACGCCGATTCTGATTATCATGATGGGAGCCATTGGTGGCATGCTGGCGTTTGGGATTATCGGGTTGTTTGTTGGTGCGGTGGTGCTGTCTGTTGGATATGAATTGTTGAAGTCGTGGTTGAATGAAGAGACGATTAAAGAGAATTAATCCACTTTGTAACAAATGCTGAAACAGCCCGTTCATCATTCAACGGCAATACCTCAATAGCTACATCCTGCTGAGGCTGCTCATCACAAGCCAGTGCAACAATATTCCTGTCTTGCAGGCAAAGCATGGGTTTTTCCAGTGAAGGCCGGTATACCTCAATCTTGGGAATATCAACCTGACGAAAACCTTCTACCAGCACAAGATCCAGTTTTTCAGCATCAAGCCGGCTCAATTGCTGAAACAGGTCTGGCTCAGTTTCTCTATCTTCTTCAATAATTAATGCCGTTCGATATTTGGAAGTCAGAATAATCTGGCCCGCACCGGCTTTTCTCAACTTGTCAGAGTCCTTTCCCTGTTTGTCGATTTCGAAATCATGGTGAGAATGCTTGATCGCAGCGACACGGATACCGTTGTCTCTCAGTTCAGGGATCAGTCGCTCCAGCAGGCTGGTTTTTCCGGTGCCTGACCATGCAACAATGCCAAGCACCGGGACAGGAAATTCAGACATGGAAAATCAGGATGCCTGGGTAGACTTGATACTCTGATGGAAAATGGCCTTGTGAATATCACCAAGACTCACCATACCTATCAGTTTGCCCTTATCGGCAACAGGGATCCTTCTGAAACGGTTGTTTGCCATGAAGACGGCTGCTTTCAGAATTGGCATGTCGGCAGCCACCGTTTTTACATTTTTTGCCATCAACTCAGAGACAGGCTTACTCATCAAGGAAGAGTATTCTTTGGTTTTTTCAGTGAAATCGATGGTAGCCAGGCTTTCCATGGCATCTTCGAGTTTTGGAAACAGGTGTGACAGTACATCTCTTTCTGCAATCAGTCCGACCAGGTTGTCTCCCTCAACAACCGGAATGCCACTGTATCGGTAAAGGCACATCAGCGAGGCCGCTTCCATGACACTGGTATCTGGAGACACGGTGGTAATATCTTTACTCATTATTTCATTCACATTCATTTACAATTCCTTGGTGACTTGTTGGTCACTTCCCTTAGCACTTAATCCAGGTTGTTGACAGAATTATGGTTGTTACAGCCGCGCAATCATAGACCATTCTGACGGGAATGGTCTTGATTCATATCATTATGCGATCATATGTCCAGTAAAGCCCGGTGAGAGCGATCATGGCAGAGCCAGGAATGATAATGGCGTGCCGGTACCAGTCACGGTTTCTGAACCAGAAACCGACTGTCAGGAATCCAAGAAAAATAATCGCCAGCTGCCCGATTTCAACCCCGACATTGAAACTGATCAATGCCGTGATAAAGGCATCATCCGGCATGCCGAATTCCTGCAATACGCTGGCGAATCCCAGGCCATGCAGCAGTCCAAAAGCAAAGACCAGTATCAGTCGGCTGTTATGCAGGCTTTTGTGCCAGATATTTTCAAAACCGATATAGGCGATTGACAATGCAATCAATGGCTCAACGATATTGGCAGGGAGATTGATCACGCCATTCATGGACAGGCCCAGTGTAATGGTGTGGGCGATGGTAAACATCGTCACTTGCCACAGCAGAGGACGCACTTTTGTGCTCAGCAGGAATATGCCGACAATGAACAGAATATGATCCAGTCCCATTGGCAGGATATGTTCAAATCCAGCAATAATGTATTCACTAATCACCGACCAGGTTGAGCGTTTGGTGAAGACCTCAGTCAGGGAGAAGGCTTCACTGACCTTGTCGGTACGTATCCATTGCCATTCTGACCAGTGCCACTTTTCATTGTTCTCATCGACCTGTCGTACGCGAACCGCATTGTCGCCAAATGCAGCAGGATAATACCAGTGCAGTATTTTCGCATTATGTGGGATGTTACCTTCCAGGTAGATAACACTGTTGCGTGGTACCTTGGTGTAACCCGGAACCGGGATATCAACCGAGGTGATTTTCAACGTTGCTGGCTGGTTGTCAAATAACAACTGCAGCTTTGTTTCGAAGGTTCTGTAAAAGGGTTTGAATCTTTGCTGTAACTCGTCTGCCGACAGTGCTCGCAATTCATCATATTGATCGGAGGAGGGAGCCTCGGTGGTATTTTTATATTGCGAATTGATACCGGTGAGCAGGGCTTCGACGCTGGCTCTTACTTCTACCTTGTAAATTCCACTGGTGAAGACGCTGATTTCTATCAGGGCGGGTTTGACGACGTCCGCCAGTATATTGCCTGAAAAAAAAAACGAGAAAAGTATTAAAAATAAGTTGATAGGATTCTGGGTGTTTGTCATTTTGAGCCTGTCGAAAAATCTTGTTTGCTCGAATATCAATGAAACCGTGAAAACAAAAGATCTCTCGCTTTGCTCGAGATGACAGTTTCAGAATTGAGCAGGGTATCCCTGACTATGTAAAACGATGCGCTGTTGATAAACCATTCCCGCCTGGGTGGGAATGATTTATTTTCGGGTATCAGGCATCAATCTTTTTATACTTGATCCGATGCGGCTGATCAGCCGCATCCCCCAGGCGACGCTTGCGATCCTTCTCGTAATCTTCGTAGTTACCTTCAAACCAGACAACATTCGAGTCGCCTTCAAAGGCGAGAATATGTGTGGCAATACGGTCCAGGAACCAGCGGTCATGGGAGATAATGACAGCACAGCCAGGGAAGTTCAGTATCGCTTCTTCCAGCGCTCGCAGGGTTTCAATATCAAGGTCATTGGTCGGTTCATCAAGCAGCAACAGGTTGCCACCGGACTTGAGCATGTTGGCCAGATGTACACGGTTGCGCTCACCGCCGGACAGATCACCAACACGTTTTTGCTGGTCGCTGCCCTTGAAGTTAAAACGGCTGACATAGGCTCTTGACTGAATTTCATAGCGATCTACGGTGATAGTGTCTGAACCGCCCGAGATTTCTTCCCATACGGTTTTGTTGTCATCCAGTGCATCACGTGACTGGTCGGCATAGGCTACCTGTACCGTCTCACCGATGCGCATTTCACCTTCGTCGGGTTGTTGCTGGCCGGTAATCATGCGGAACAGCGTGGTTTTTCCAGCGCCATTCGGGCCGATAATACCTACGATACCACCTTTGGGCAGGTTGAATGACAGGTTGTCGTAAAGCACATTGTCACCAAAGGCTTTCTTGATACCATCGGCTTCTATGACCAGGTCACCCAGCCTTGGGCCGGGTGGAATATAGAGTTCGTTGGTTTCATTACGTTTCTGGAAGTCCTGGCTCTGCAGTTCTTCAAAACGCGCCAGGCGTGCCTTACTCTTGGCCTGACGGCCCTTGGGATTGGAGCGAACCCATTCCAGCTCATGCTTCATGCTCTTGACACGGGCAGCTTCCTGTTTGGCTTCCTGCTCGAGACGTGCTTCTTTCTGTTCCAGCCAGGAAGAGTAGTTGCCTTCCCATGGAATGCCATGACCACGGTCGAGCTCCAGAATCCAGCCAGCGACATTGTCGAGGAAATAACGGTCGTGGGTTACGGCGACCACTGTACCGGAGTAGTCATGCAGGAACCTCTCCAGCCAGGCAACGGATTCAGCGTCCAAATGGTTGGTGGGTTCGTCAAGCAACAGCATGTCAGGCGCAGACAGTAGCAGGCGGCACAGGGCGACACGGCGGCGTTCACCACCAGAGAGCTTGGTGACATCAGAGTCCCATGGCGGCAGTCTGAGTGCATCGGCGGCTACTTCAAGTTGACGATCCAGATTATGACCATCGGAAGCCTGAATAATGTTTTCCAGCTCGGCCTGGCGCTTGGCCAGTTCGTCAAAGTCTGCATCGGGTTCTGCATAGGCAGCATACACCTTGTCGAGTTCGGTTAATGCTTCCTTGATGTGACCCAGGGCTTCTTCAACGTTGCCACGCACATCCTTGTCAGGATCCAGTTGTGGTTCCTGTGGCAAATAGCCAACCTTGATACCAGCCTGTGGGCGGGCTTCACCTTCGATTTCGGTATCGATACCCGCCATGATACGCAGCAGGGTTGATTTACCGGCGCCATTAAGGCCAAGTACCCCGATTTTCGCACCGGGAAAGAATGACAGGGAAATATTGCTGAGGATTTCGCGTTTGGGAGGAACAATCTTGCCAACGCGATTCATCGTGTAAATGTATTGAGCCATAGTTCGTTGTTCTGAATAAAAATGATCGGTATATTTTCGCACATGCCTGCCAGCAGCATCAATCAACATTCACGCTTAATGAATCAACTGTAGTCAAGGTGATTTTCGTGGGGTTAATTACTACAGAATATTTTTTCCAAACGGTTAGAATTAATACATGGGCCAAAATATAATTTTTTTCTCTGCTTTACTGGTGTCAGTTTACCTAGCGCTGTCTCAGAACGTTTTAGCCGACAGCTACTGTCAATGGGACCTGGCTAAAGAAAACAATTTCCCTGCTATTGAAAAGCCCTTGTGTGACCTGAAAGGGGATGCTCAGCGAGGGAAAAAAATTGCGATAGACCGTGGGCTGGGGAACTGCCTGGCCTGTCATGCCATGCCGATTCCCGAAGAAGATTTTCATGGACAGATCGGACCCGCGCTCTACGATGTTGCGAAACGGTATTCCGAAGCGCAGCTCAGGGCGCGTATGGTTGACGCTAAGCTGGTCAATCCTCAGTCCATCATGCCAGGTTTTTACCAGCATCCCGATAAGCATCATCGTCTGGCCTTCAGGTACGAGGGAAAAACATTTCTCAGTGCCCAGCATATCGAGGATATTATTGCCTACCTGTTAACACTCAAGGGGCAGCAATGAAGACTTCAGGGTTACTTGTATGCTGGATTATGCTCTATTCGATGCAAATTATGGCCCAGCCTCCAGTCCCCACATCGGGTTATGATTTTCTTGGTAAGGATATACAGGCCATACAGGATGATGAATTTCTCAACCCTGGAATGCCGACCGTTGAACTTGGCAGCCAGATATTCCAGGAATCTGAAGAGGGAGAAAAATCCTGTGCCAGTTGCCATGGAGAAGAAGGTCAAATGATGGATAAAGCTAAAATCGCTTCTTATCCAGCTTATCAAAAAAAGTACAAAAAAGTGCATACCCTGCAGGAAAGAATCCATGCCTGCTGGACGGACAAACAGGACCGTTTTCCATTGCTATACGATGACCCGAAACTGGTTGCGCTTGAAACCTTTGTTCGTTCATTGGCCAGGGGCACCGTGATCGATGTAGAAGTGAACCAACACAGCCGGGCTTTATATGAACAGGGAGAGAAGCTTTATAAAAAGCGTTTTGGTCAAATGGCCATGACCTGTCATCACTGCCATGTTCAGTACCAGGGGATTTTCATGCGTGGCCGCAAGCTGACGCAAGGGCAGACGAATGGCTTTCCAGTCTATCGTTTTAACAGTGACCGTGTAACCAGTTTGCATCGACGTTTTAATGAATGCTTCGTGGAATTAAGGGCGGAGCCGTTTGAAGCAGGCAGTCAGGAATACAAGGCACTGGAGTTTTATATCGGTGTAATGAGTAATGGACTCAAGGTTGAAACACCTGCTGTCAGGTTCTGATCTGCCAGGATGGGTTGCGTGGATTGCGCAAGATAAAAGCGGTGTATGGTGGGGTTTTGAGCAAGAGCCCAACGAAGGTCATGATTTCTGGTATGAAAATGAAGTCGGGCGCTATCTAAAAATCATCAAGACTGAACCCAATGCTGACTGGCGCAACACGCTTCAACGCATTTGATTAAACCTGCGCACAGGCTTTTTATATATAAAAGCCTGAATTGAAAAATAGACTACAGCTCCAATAGCGGCTGACAGCAGACAAAATAAATGCATCTGCTCAAAGGTCATCATCCCCAGTAATGGCTTGTCATCTGACCATGGGAACCAGATTTCCACATCATGGTACATGATGGCATCAAGAATGACGTGGCTGTAGGAACCGATGAAAGCACTGATAACGGTTATGGGCCACGTAATGATGACAGGATGATCAGTTGTTGCTATGCGTAAGACTTTCAGACCGAATTCAGACAGGTGTTTACCGGTCACCGCTGAAAAGATGCCAATCAGTGTCGCTCCAATAAAGGTATGGGTAAAGCCGTGAAGCTGGCCTTCATTGGTGATCAGTACGACCAGTGGCTGAATGTCCATAATGATCTGCGCCCAGCCAAATACCATCAGGCTGAAGCTACCTTGCATCAGGGCCTTGATTAACAGGCCGGGGCCCATATGCAGGGGTGTAAAAGGCAATCAGGCGTCCTTGTGCATTTCTGCTGCCTGAAGGGTGTTTTCCAGCAGGGTAGCCACTGTCATGGGTCCAACGCCGCCTGGAACGGGTGTAATCCACTCCGCATGTTCAGCGGCGCTGTCGTAGTCAACATCACCGCACAAAGTGCCATCATCCAGGCGGTTAATGCCAACATCAATGACAGTGGCGCCGGGCTTGACCCATTCACCTTTGACGAATTTAGGAACGCCAACGGCAGCCACCACGATATCGGCGTTGCGAACTTTTTCTTCCAGGTCCCTGGTTTTGCTGTGGCAGATGGTGATGGTGCATCGAGCGGCAAGCAGTTCAAGCGCCATGGGGCGGCCAACGATATTGGACTGACCGATGATAACGGCATCCTTTCCAACCAGGTCAACGCCGGTTTTTTCCAGCATGGTCATCACCCCCTTGGGAGTGCAGGGGCGCAGTAGAGGCATACGCAGTGTCAGGCGGCCCATGTTATATGGATGAAAACCATCGACATCCTTGGTTGGCAGGATGCGTTCAGTCACCGTTTCTTCATCGATATGCCCAGGCAGGGGAAGCTGAACAAGAATGCCATCGACTTCTTCGCGTCCGTTTAATTCATCAATCAGTGACAGCAGTTCTGCCTGGGTTGTGTCTACACTCAGTCGTTTCAGTTCGGAATAAAAGCCAACCTGTTCACAGGAATTTTGCTTATTGCGCACATAGACCTGGGAGGCCGGGTTTTCGCCGACCAGAATGACAACCAGTCCCGGTGCTCGATTGCCTTCAGCAACCATTTTTTCAACTTTCTGTTTCACCGAGTCTTTTAGTTCGGCAGCAATGGCTTTTCCATCGAGAATCCGGGCACTCATATTACTATTTCCTTCAGAACTGAATTGGAATCAAAGACGCCGCATGATAACCGATTTTTGCAATTCATCAATTGACGTCGGGCGGTAGTGTGAGTATTATTCCGCCTCCCTGATGAGAGGTCGTCAGGAATTCGGGGTATAGCGCAGTCTGGTAGCGCGCCTGCTTTGGGAGCAGGATGTCGGGAGTTCGAATCTCTCTACCCCGACCAGATTCTAAAAAAAGGGGTCGGAGTCATATGGCTCTGACCCCTTTTTTGTTCGATTATTGCGCCCGTAGCTCATTTGGATAGAGCATCGGCCTTCTAAGCCGAGGGTAGCAGGTTCGAATCCTGCCGGGCGTGCCATTTTCCCGTATATCCATTCGATTAAATTCAGTCAAAACAGTAAATTAACTTGCTGTCTTTGCTAAATTTAGTAATTATCTGAATATTAATAAGAAAAATCTCCAGGTTTCGCAGGAAGAATGAATGGATCGCCAATCGATTGAATGTACAGTCATGTTTGCCGATGTAGTGGGTAGTACTTCGCTTTATGAAAGATATGGTGATGAAGCGGCTAAGTCGGCAATTGATGGCTGTATTGAATTCATGCTCAAGATTGCCGAAAAATTTAACGGCATTCTTATCAAAACCATCGGCGATGAAATCATGTGTCGTTTTCCAGATGCGGATTCGGCGGTTGAGGCCGCCTGTGAAATCAACGACACCATGGTCATGCCTTTTGGTGCACAGCGGTTGTTTCTGACGGTAAAAATCGGTCTGCATCATGGCGAGGTCATTCTGGATGGCAATGATGTATTCGGTGATGCCGTAAATGTCGCAGCACGTATGGCAGGCATATCCAAATCACAACAGATCATTACCACACAGGGTACCTATAATGTTTTGAACACTTCGCTTCAGAACAAGGCCAGGGAATTCGACAAAACAACATTGAAAGGCAAATCCGAGCCGGTAACGATTTACGATATCGTCTGGTCTTCCAATGATGATCGTACGTCAGTGGTGTTTGCTACGGGAAATATTACACAGGATAGTAGCCTTGAGCTGACACATAATGGTTCATCGGTATCGTTAAACAAGGATGATTTGCCTTTTGTAATTGGGCGTTCACAGTCTGCTGACATGATTGTTGAGTCTTCGCTGGCTTCACGTACCCACATCAAGATTGATTACAGCCGGGGCAAGTTCGTTGCGGCGGATACCAGTACCAATGGAACCTATGTCAAACTCGATAATGGCAAGGAAGTTTATCTGCGTCGCGAAGAGATGCCAATGAGTTCAAGCGGTTTTATCAGCCCTGGTGAAAAGATAACCGGTGAAGAAACCAGTCTTATAGCTTTCAAGGTTTCCTGATGAGCACTAGCGACAATAATAAACTCAGCTATGCGGCGGAAACCCACGCGGGTGTGGTGCGCGATCATAACGAAGATACTTTTTTTGCTGATGCAGACCTGAACCTCTGGTTTGTAGCTGATGGCATGGGCGGTCACCAGGGAGGTGAAGTCGCCAGTGATATTGCCCGCACTACCATCAGTGAAAATGTCAGATCTGGTGAATCTCTTTCAGATGCTATTCAGAAAACACATCGGGAAATTATCGCCTCTGCTGAAAGGGATGAGGGCTTCCCCGGTATGGGTTGTACAGTGGTTGCTTTACAGGTCGATGGCCAGAATTATTCAGTGGAATGGGTTGGTGACAGTCGTGCCTATCTGTGGAATGGAAATCATCTTAAACGTATCAGTCGAGACCATTCTTTTGTACAGCAACTGATTGACCAGGGGCAGATCAGCAGCAAGGAAGCCAGTTCTCACCCCAAGAAAAACCTGATTACCCAGGCACTGGGCGTGGTTGACCTTGAAACTGTCGTCGTGGACAGGGTTGATGGACAGTTTAATCGGAATGACAGGATATTGCTGTGCAGTGATGGTCTGACAGATGAAGTACCTGATGATCAGATCGAAAGCATCCTCAGGGAAAATTCCAGCGAGCAGGACGCAGTCAATAACCTGCTCGAAGCTGCATTGAATCATGGTGGTTCTGATAATATTAGCATTATCTATGTATCAGCTCCGAATGATGCCGAGATTGTTAAACCTGTAGCCAACACCAAAGCGGCTGAATCAAAATCAACCTTCCAGGATATGGTCTTTTATATGGCATTGGGCGCTATCGCTGCAATTGCGGTTATCTTCATGATGCTCTGATTTATTCTTTGTATTTTAAAATTTTTCTGGCACTTGTTTTTATCGCATCTATTCTTATAACTGTCTCTGTTGGCTGATATAAGGACCAGAATAAAATGAAAACCCCAATTAAAGTTACTTTAACCGGTGCAGCCGGTCATATTGGTTATGCGCTGGCTTTTCGTGTGGCTTCCGGTGAAATATTTGGCCCTGAGCAACCGGTTATATTAAGGTTGCTGGAAATGCCACAGGCCATGTCTTCTCTCAATGGTGTCGGTATGGAATTGGAAGACTGTGCCTTGCCGTTATTGCATGATGTAGTACTAACCGATGATCCTTCCATTGGTTTTCGTGATGCAGACTACGCGATCCTGATTGGTGCCAAACCGCGCAGCAAAGGCATGGAACGTAATGACCTGATTACCGAGAATGCCAGAATATTCTCTGCCCAGGGCCGCGCAATCAACGACAATGCGTCTCCAAATGTACGGGTTCTGGTGGTGGGAAACCCGGCTAACACCAATGCCCTGATTGCCGCATCGAATGCCCCTGATCTTGATCCACGGCATTTTACTGCCATGACGCGTCTTGATCACAACCGAGCACTTGGGCAGCTTGCCAACAAGACCAATTCACTGGTGGTGAATATTACCCGTATGACCATCTGGGGAAATCATTCCATGACCCAGTATCCTGACGTTGGCAATTGCCTGATCAATGGCACACCTGCTCTCGAAAGGGTGACCCGGGACTGGGCTATTGATCATTTTATTCCAGGCATCCAGCGTCGTGGTGCAGAGATCATTCAAGCCCGTGGGCTGTCATCAGCGGCATCAGCGGCTGATGCCGTGGTAGATCATGTGCATGACTGGGCGCTAGGGACACCGGAAGGTGACTGGGTGAGCATGTCCGTAGCATCCGACGGCAGTTACGGTATTGCTGAGGGTGTGTTTTTTTCCTATCCGGTCACAATTAAAGACGGTGAGTACGAAATTGTGCAGGGGCTGGATATTGATGACTTCTCCCGTAATCGACTGGATATTTCACGCAATGAGCTGCTCAGTGAAAGGGCGGTGATTGAGGAGTTGTTGCCCTAGTTGGTTTGGCCAGGGCCCGGGGCAGGATTTTATACAGCGCCTTCGTCCCCAATTATATGAGCCTCTGAATGTGTCAGGTGTGGATGGTTACGTATTTCATAACCGGCATTGTGCAAATCAATGATGCTGTTATGCAGGTTGTTTTTCAGCGTCTCGTTCGGTGAATTTAAATAACGGGCCAGTACGATCATATCAATTTCGATGTGGTGATGACGCACAGCTACCGGCATTTGCAGTCTTTCCGCCATATTTAGCCAGGGCTCGACAGGGCTGATATCCGGGTGGTGAGTGCATTTTTTTTTGGGGCCATGTACTTCAACGGGTACTTCATGTGCTGCTCTTGGCGGAAATTTTTCGAGCAGGTATTTGTCAACATCGACTTCGTGTTTTATCACTTTCTCAATGATGGCCACAACAGCCAGGCTGGATTCCTTGTCAGGTGCTTTAGATAGAATTGTTGCCATAACAGATTTTTGTAAAGTACTCAGGGACTTTGCTTTATAGCCGTTCATGGAAAAGTCGCTTAACCCGGTAAGGCCGCGTAGAAAAGCTTCAGTAACTCCGTAGTAGCGGGAAGTATAAAAAAACAATTCTTCAACAAAGCTTCCCCAGCCTGGATGGAATTTTTCGTAATAATGTCCGTCAATGTAGTTACATATTGTCATCTGCGAGTCACGCGTTCATGATGTCATCAAGAAATTTTTCTCCCTCAATATTTTCCATCGATGTCAGCAGATGCGTTTTAAATTGATGCACTGCGCTTAAACAGGACAAATAAAAAGGAAAGGCCTTGTTTTCTCTATTATAGAAATTCCAACACGATTTGTGCCAAGCCAGCTACCCTTGAGGTTCAAATCAGTAAAACTGGCCTGTATCTTGCGAAATCAAGATATTGACGTCCCTTTCATATTAATTTGAAAGTAAATACGCATCTTTTTGGTTCATTGGCCAGGGTTAATGTCTCAAGGCTGTGCGTTATGGGGCTTCCTGTTTATTCCAGTTCTACATAGCAAGGTAAAAATATCAATGAGTCAGTCACTCAATTTTCAACGTAATGGCGATAAGGAAAATTCAGTTTTTTTCCAAGAATATCTGGTTAAGTTACTCGAACAACGCGATCAGGTTGGTTTAACGGATATGATTTATGAGATTGACGCGATCATGATGACCGTCGATCCTGGTCATTCAATCGAATACATAGCCGAGCTGTGCCTGATGACTCCATACCATTACCTGGTGACACTGGAGAGTGAATCACACTGGACACATATTCTTCGCATAGCCCCTGAATATCCGGATATACTGGTCAGAGAAGTCAAGGATCCGAAAACCCACGGCATTTTCAGAAGTCTCAATGATGTTTATCCAATCGGCGCACGTAAACCCTACAGCCGTTACATGGGGGAAATTTTACGTGTATCTGATTTGCACGGTGTCACTGAAATACAAAAAACACGGGAATTCCGGTTTTTTTCGCAGGATGAAATAAGAAAAATGGAACTGCCGGGCAATCTTGCCATCAGTAAACCTTCGCCTTATACCCACAATATCGTGGCCTACATGGAAAGACCCTCCGATCAATGCAGAGTTTATGCTTTGGGGGTCAGTAGTATTCGTGGAGATGTCCAGGAAGTTTATCTGGCGGCCAAGGAAATGCAAAAGAAACGGCAGTTTGATGAATTGTTGATGCCTGTTGATCACCTGGCTACGCGAGTATACAGCCAGAACAGGGAGGTGGCGATTCTCGAATGGCTGTCGCTCTCAAGTTATTACTACTGGGGCTCTTACGATATCAAGGACCAGAACTCGTCAACCAACGTAACCAAAAGCGTGCATTTTGATGATGAGATCAGAAGTCCGGCCAAGGTTTTCACGGCAAACAACACGCCTTATTTCGTCAACCATCTTGAGCAGCTGCCGTCACCAACCGAGACTTTTGTTCGTAACTATGGGCCACGTCTGCATCACCTGGCACTTGCCGTGCAGGATGGTTACACTAACGGTGTTGAAAATATTGACTATGTTGTTGATCAGATTCGACAGGAAGGCCAGGACTTTCTGCTTGATGTTATTGGTTCAAAGGAAGAGGGTTTAAAACAGATCTTTTCAAATGCCTCTGAACATTCATCGCTGATTATCGAATATGTGCAGCGTTTTGGAGAGTTCAAAGGATTTTTCACAAAAGAAAATGTGGCGGGACTTACGCATGCAGCTGGTGTGGCAGATGAGTTGCTTGAACTTCAGGCAGAAACAAATCAGGGATAGGAGATAACCATGAGTCGAATTCATTTTATAGGTGGTGAAAAGGGTGGTGTCGGTAAATCGGTTATTACCCGCTTGTTGGCACAGTATTATATCGATCGTGAAGTTCCATTCAGAGTCTATGATGCAGATTTGTCGCATGGCGCCATGATGCGCTACTACGCGGACTTTTCAGCCCCGGTAGATATCACCCGCTTTGATAATGCGGACAGTATTGCGGAAAGTGCCATTGAATC
>JABDQZ010000155.1 GCA_013041975.1 Gammaproteobacteria bacterium | reverse complement strand
CGGTAAACACACTGACACGATGTTTTACTGCTGTACCTTCCGGTGGACTGAAAATCAGCATGTTATCGACACCAACAGCTTCAACCGCCTCGATTTTCGCCTTCATCAGACGTGGCTCGGTGATGTTTTCCCGTGTCTGCATGTCAATGATGCTGCCCTGTAACAGGAAACGACCGTCTTCGGTAACGTAAACAAGACGAGGGCCATACATGACTTCATAGAGACCGTCTACAGGGGTTTTGTTGATCTGGTCTGGCTCGACCGGAATCAACGTTTGCAGGTTTTTCTTGATGTTCTGAAGTGCCTCGGTATTTTCAGCTTTATTTGCCAGTGCCTGTCCGCCCAGCAGCAGTGAAACAAGGGCCAGTATGACCATATACGGTCTGAACAATTGATTTTTCAACATGAATTTTCTCGAGTATGGAAAAGTTAAATAATTACTTCTGGAACATTAACATTTTAGAAAAGTTTCAGAAACTGATGAATACCTGATAAATCAGGTTTGTTGATAGAACACATAATTTCCCGGAGGTTCCCTCAGTCGCTGGTTCAAGCCCTGGGATGATGGCTGGCGTGAACTGATTTAAGGCGTTCCCGAGCGACATGAGTATAAATCTGCGTGGTAGACAGGTCACTGTGGCCTAGCAGCATCTGCACCACCCTGAGGTCAGCACCATGGTTCACGAGATGCGTGGCAAATGCGTGCCTTACAGTATGTGGAGAAAGAGGCTTGTTGATAGCTGCTGTCTGCGCATGTTTTTTTATACGGTACCAGAAAGCCTGTCGGGTCATGCCATCACCACGTCGTGTGACAAACAGAAAATTTCCCGGTTTTTCATGCAGTAGTTCCGGCCTGGCGCCGCGCAGATAGTTATTGATCCAGTAATGGGCCTCATCGCCCAGTGGCACCAGTCGCTCTTTGCCGCCTTTACCAATGACACGTACCACGCCTTGTGTCAGGCTCAGTTGATCAGGTCGCAAGCCAATCAGTTCGGAAACGCGCAGGCCGGTGGCATATAACAATTCCAGCATCGCCCTGTCGCGCAATCCTTCTGCGGTGTCTTCATCCGGCGCTTTCAGCAAAGCTTCAACTTCTGCTTCACTGAGCGATTTTGGTAAAGGTCTGCCAAGCGCCGGGGATTCAAGTTGCGCGGACGGATCGCTGGAAACCTGGTTTTCACGGAGCGCATACTGATAAAACTGGCGCATGCAGGACAACACCCGGGCGCTGGATCGCGGCTTTTTCCCCTGTTCAATCATCACACCAAGATAGGCTAACAGGTCTGCCTTGTCAGCGGATAAGAGGCTGCGCCTTTTCGCTGTTTGCAGCCAGTCAGATAATTTCTGCAAATCAGAACGGTAGGCATTGAGTGAATTATCAGCCAGCCCCCGCTCCATCCACAAGGCATCAATAAACTGCTCTATAGCAGGGTCCTGGCCGTCAGCGTTCATGATCCAGCAGCCAGAGTTTCACCTGCATATTGTCGCCATGGGTGTCCCCGGCATAGCCTCCGGCACCGCTGGCTGATACCACTCGATGACAGGGAACAAGAACCACAACCGGGTTGCGCCTGCAGGCACCGCCGATAGCCCGGGGGCTACTGCCAATTTTTCTGGCGATTTCACCATAAGTTCTGGTCTGGCCGGAAGGAATGGATTCCAGTTCACTCCAGACTTTTTGCTGGAACTCGCTGCCCCGGGTCATCAGAGGCACATCAAACACCATTCTTTGTCCCTCCAGGTAATTTTTCAATTGCTCATACACCTTGTCACGCACAGCCCCATGACCAAAATCTTCTAACGGCTTTTCGAATACGAATTGCGCAGAGGTAACAAAATAGCGGTTGCCTTCCACTTTCAGCCAGCCGACCTGAGTTTCAAGAGAAAATTGCCAGGAATCAACATCAATCATTTTTTAATCTTATTTGTTGTAATTATTATCAGGAATAATAATTCGAACCATGTCAGAATCAGTCTGAAATCTCAACCGGATAAAGGAAAAAAGGCCTCTGGCTGAGAACAAACCTCACCAAAACAAGGTATGTAATTTTTACAAATATTCAACATTGACGTTATCCACATTTTCTGTGGATAACTCTGTGAAGAACTTGCTCAAAAGTACATTCAGGCAGTAAAAATACAGGGTGGCTGTTAAATTGTAGTTTTTTTATACAATTACTTATTATTACCTATAAATCATATATTTACAGTAACTTCTTAAATCTTTTTAGGTGAATTATTCAGCAAATGGGCATATTTTTCCTATCAATCCCGATACTGTGAAAAACTCATGTCAACTCAACAATAATTTCACTCGATAAAAAACAGGTTTATCATTATTCACTAATTAAGAAATCGCAATTTAAACGCTTTTTATGAATCAAAAACAATTTTGGCTGGAAAAGCCCCTGACAGAGCTGACACGCAACGAATGGGAGTCATTATGTGACCATTGTGCGAAGTGTTGTTTACACAAAATCGAAGACATCGACACCCATGAAATTCATTTCACCAACATCTGTTGTCGTTATCTGGATCAGGAAACCTGCCAGTGTAGCGAGTACAAAGATCGCTCAGTACTGGTGCCAGACTGTGTCACGCTCACGCCCGACGACCTCAAGGATCCCTACTGGTTGCCATCGACCTGCAGCTACCGGCTGCTGGCTGAAGGTAAACCTCTGCCCGAATGGCATCCCCTGATCACGGGCAATCCCGAAAGTACGTTAGAATCGTGTAACCAGATCTGCGGTCGCGTGGTCAGTGAAACGGAGGCTGATGACCTCGAGCAGCATTTGATTACCTGGGTGAGCGCCTGAATGAACAAAATTGTCACATTACTGGAATTTCTTGAATCTACTGGCGCTAAAGTTCGCTTACATGACATTGGCAGAAGAATTACCAAAATTTCCAGAGAGGATTTTCTGAAATTTGAAAAACAGGAAATCACTTACCCCTACCCTTTACAACAGCAGGCCTGGTTTGCTGTCAACGTACAGGATGAAAGTCTGGGTGATGAACCGGTAATCTGGTTTCTACGGTTTCCACTTGATGAAACGGGTAAATTGTTACAGGCAGGCCGGGACTATTTTATTCATCGACTATTTGAAGCTGCCACGGCGGTAAAATCTGAAGAAACCACAGAACTGGCCCCAGATGCTCTGAAAGACAACCCGCATGTGTTCAAACCGCGTGAAGATAAAATGGCAATTTATCATGCACGTATTGCCCGCCAGTTGAAGCAGCCGGTTTCCCGCTACTATCAGCACGCCCGTGAATACCTGAGCGGCGAGCAGGGCTGGGAACAATGGAATTTCGTTGGCTTTCAGGGAATTGCCGATTTTATTGAGCACCTGGACAAAGACAATAACCAGGCAATGCTTTGCAATGCACTGCCACACCTGCCAGCACAACCTCTCGAAGCGATTTGTCATTGCCTTGAAAACCACCCGGTTTCACTTGCGGTTTCCCAGGCACTGCTTGCTCGCTGTGAACAGGAACTGCAATCGCAACATACTGATGCCAGCAGGCTGGGCAACCTTTGTCGAGCCATTTCCCAGTCAGTTTCTACCAACAGTCGGCACCAATTGATTGAAATGGTGTTAAACAGTAGCCATGGAAATTCGCAGGAAATTGTCAGTGCGATCTCCGCCCGCTGCTGGGAGTGGTTAGCTAAACCAGAAAATACTGCCTTGTATCTCAATCAGCTTTCCCGAACCCCGCAGGAAGTTTTCAACCAGTGCCTTTCTGACCTGCTGTTTATGCCCGGTTTACGCAATACATTGCTGGAGGTCATACGTGATCCGCAGCGCCCGCAAGAACTTGGCATCCGCTTTGGCAACATGATGCAGAATCTCTCATGAAACACATCAGCCTCATCTTGATTGCAGTCTTATTATTAAGCGGTTGTCTTGCACCCAAAACCCGCACGATCAAGGTCGATGAAAAACACGTCGAAGAAGAGCGCAAAAGACAACAGGAGCTGGCTTTAAACAGCCAGCAGCAAATGATGATTCGCCTGTTTGGTACAGCCTATCCACTACGCCAGGCAGCCAGCGCATTTTGTGAAGACAACCAGACCCTGATGCCCGGTTTTATGACAGGCTCTGAATTTTATTACCAGGAAGCGTTCAGGGATACAGCAAAAAAACTGTTCGGTATGGATGAGCATTTACGCATAACCCATATCATTGAAAACAGCCCTGCCGCCGATGCAGGACTGCAACTTAAAGATCGTATTACTGCCGTCAATGGCCAGATGCTCCCTGAAGGTAAAAACGCACGGGAAAAGTTTCACGGCATTCTGCAACAAGCAAAGCACACTCAAATCAACATAAAACTTGAACGCCGTGATGAAACGATCGAAAAAGTTATCAGCCTTCCCAAGGGCTGTAATTATGCAGTTGCACTATCCTCCAGTGATGCGGTCAACGCCTATGCCGACGGCAGCAAGGTCGTCATCACTCGTGGCATGATGCGCTTTGCACAGAGCGAACAGGAACTGGCACTGGTTGTCTCCCATGAAATAGCACATAACGCCATGTCTCACATTACGGCCAAAACACTCAATTCACTGGGTGGCACACTGCTGGACATCGCTGCAGCTGTCGCCGGTGTCAATACGCAGGGAATATTCGGTACTATTGGTGCCAGGGCATATTCACAGGCATTCGAAAACGAAGCCGACTATGTCGGCCTGTACATTATGGCGCGGGCCGGCATGCAAACCGATGGCGCAGCAATGTTCTGGCGCAAGATGGCCGTTGAACACCCGGGTTCCATCAACAGTAATCATGCTTCTACACATCCAGCCACTGCCGAACGCTTTATCGCCATTGAAGAGACCATTGATCAGATTGAAGCAAAAAAACTAGGCAGCCAGACCTTGCTGCCTGATATGAAAAAATAACCAGATGTGGCTTGATGCATCATTTGTTCGGCAAAGCGCGACTTTCAGTCATTGAAGCTCATCGGTTAATGGGCATCATTAACAGCTAAAGTCGAAAGGCTAACTGGCAATAATACGAGTAATCAAGTCTCTTTCACCAGGCTCCACCGGCAAATGCACCCTCACTTTCCAGCCACTGCCGGGCGCAACCTCCAGCTGTTCGCCTTCAACTGACTGGAGACCATCAAGCCTGAAACGCTGGTTCCCTTGCGGTGTTATCATTTCCATTTCATCACCCACGGCAAAACGGTTTTTAACATCAACCTCGGTCAGTCCTGAAGCTTGATCATAATCGAGCACTTCAGCAACAAACTGTGACTTTGCACTGCGTGAAGCATTTTCGCGGTAGTTCTGCATTTCATCACTTTCATGGCGCTGGAAAAAACCATCGGTATATCCACGGTTAGCAAGACTCTCGAGTTCACCCATTAATGCCGGATTAAATTCGCGACCGGCAATGGCATCATCGATCGCCTGGCGATATATCTGTGTGGTTCTGGCGGTGTAATAATGTGACTTGGTACGCCCTTCGATTTTAAGACAATCAACACCGATCTGCGTTAAACGTTGCACGTGTTCAATAGCACGCAGGTCACGCGAGTTCATAATGTAGGTGCCATGTTCGTCTTCAAAGATTGGCATGTATTCACCGGACCTTCCGGTCTCTTCCAGGTAATAGATCTCGTCAGCCGCGGGATGACGTTTGATATCAGCCACCGCTACTTGTGCAACACGATCAAATTCCTGTTTTGAAATTTTGTATTCCCAACGACAGGCATTGGTACAGGTTCCCTGGTTGGCATCGCGATGATTGAAATAACCGGATAACAGGCAACGTCCGGAATAGGCAATACAGAGCGCTCCGTGTACAAAAACCTCGATCTCCATATCCGGGCAGGCCTGGCGAATCGCTTCTACTTCATCCAGTGACAGTTCGCGCGAAAGAATGACGCGTGTCAGTCCGATAGATTGCCAGAATTTCACTCCCGCCGAGTTAACCGTATTGGCCTGTACGGAAAGGTGAACCGGCATTTCCGGCCACTTTTCACGTACCATCATAATCAGTCCGGGGTCAGCCATGATCAGCGCATCCGGGCCCATTTCAATAACCGGCGCTATATCGTCAAGAAAGGTTTTCAACTTGGCGCCATGGGGCATGGCATTGGTTGCTACAAAAAACTGCTTGCCAAGTTCATGAGCCTCATTAATGCCGGTTTGAAGATTGTCTTCCAGAAAATCATTGTTACGCACCCGCAAACTGTAACGCGGCATACCGGCATAAACGGCATCTGCGCCATAGGCATAGGCATAGCGCATGTTTTTAAGGGTTCCGGCAGGTGACAGTAATTCAGGCGCTTTCATGGTTTTGGCTTCAGTTGCGATTTAATGCGTCGCATTTTAACCGAGAAAACAGGATAAATACCTGCCAGATACATTTCTTTTCCCTGCTTCAATCGTGGGATATTGGTTTTCTGGCCGAATTTACCTAGCCATTAGCCTGGTAGTAGAGATTCTGCGGATGCTGGGCATCAGCAAAGAAATACCAACGCTCGGCAATCAGACCCAGGTATTGCACAACAAAAGCTACGATTAACAAATGAAATGAGCCGGCATTTGCTGCTGAAATCATAATGACAACCGGTACGATAAACACCAGCACAATAAAACTGTTGCGCATGAAACGTACAAAGCTAGCAGATTTGCCATGGAAAAATTCACGGGTATTGAACGATCCCCCCATAAATCCCTGGGACTTCTGAACGATGCGGTTGTGTTTGACGCCTATGGCATTGGATGTTTCCACGAGTCGCTTGATACGGCTATTGCGGTATAAAGAGGCAAAACGACTGATCATGCCCAGCATGGTAAAGATCACGGCCCAGCCCACATAGAAGCCAACCAGGTTGGCGTGGGTCCATGCGGCAAAGCCTGCTGCCAGCGTAAAACCTGATGCCAGGCCAAGCAGGGTGTAGTTGACCACGGTTAATGGACTATGCCATTCCTGCAGAAACTTCAGGCTGGCATAAATCATGGCTGTACTCAGATACAATGCAAATGCCATTAAGGTAGCAAGCAGGCCGATCAACAAGGTTGAATCAACCGGTAACTGTCCGCGCACTACAAACAGCACATCTGTCAGGCCGAAGTAATTAAACAGGCCATACAACATCACAAAGAACATGAAGACCGGTAGAACAATAACTTCACGTGACAGCCAGGAGGTACGCCATTGCGTGGCAGAACGCCATGCCCTTTCCGGATGACCCAGGTGAAAGAAAGAGGCCAACAGGCCCAGCGCCAGTAAAAACAGCGCCAGCAAACTGCCCCATGCGTAAAAAGTGACGCTGTCCTGCGGGTCAAGCAGGTTGGCAATGGAGTACACCTGGCCAGTATACAAAGCCAGAAACAGGCCCTGACCGGCACCGATCAGGGTGGTTAGAAATATGACTGAAAATGCAGGATGCATACTTTTCTCACTTCAATTCAATAAGGCCTACCAGGCGACATCATCCAGAGTCTCACCTTCAGCGGCAGGCAATGGAGCTTCTTTCTTCAATGGATTGTCGGCACGATCCAGTTCATCTTCATGGATCTGGATTTTGGCCTTGCGTCTTGGCAGATAATGGTTTGCAGGTTTGGTGCCCCATTCAGGCATCAACTGATAACCCCCCTGTTCACGAATCGCAACAGAAACTTCCGAATCAGGATCATGTACATCGCCAAACAGACGCGCATCGGTCGGACAGGATAAAACACAGGAGGGTTTTCTTTCACGTTCAGGCAGAGACTCATCGGTAATGCGATCGATACACAAAGTGCATTTCTTCATCACCTTCTGGTTTTCATCCAGTTCACGCATGCCATATGGACAGGCCCAGGAACAGTATTTACAACCGATACACTTGTCGTAATCCACCAGAACCACGCCATTATCTTCGCGCTTGTAAGAAGCACCGGTCGGACAAACCGGCACACAGGGTGGTTCTTCGCAGTGCAAACAACTCTTTGGAAAATGCACGGTTTCCGTGTTGGGATATTCACCGACTTCGAATGTTTGCACACGATTGAAAAACGTACCGGTTGGATCCTGATCATACGGACGCTGATCTGCCAAAGGACCTGCCCAGCCAGACGTGTTCCACTGCTTGCATGAAGTGACGCAGGCATGACAGCCAACGCAAACGTTTAGATCAATTACCAGAGCTAACTGTGTCATATCAAGTCCCGACCTGGGTAGTGGTCATACAGCATGAGCGCTACCCAGGTTCATATTCAGTAAGTTATTTCTTCGTAAACATCCCGGCAAAAAACAGTTGCCATTTACCACGTTTGGCATCCTGCCCAGGCACCTTGCGCTGTGGCTTGAACTGGGGTGAGGTTACTTCAGGCTCATTTTCCGCACAGGGATACACTTTAACCTTCACATCAAACCAGGCAGCCTGCCCGGTTACCGGATCAGAGTTGGAAATATGTCTGCCTGATTCACATGGCGGCAGTTCTTCCGAAATCACATGGTTTAACAAAAAGCCTTTCTGCGATTCATTGGCTTTGGGTGACAAGCCCCATGCCCCGGAAGCCTTGCCGATAGCATTCCATGTCCACACGGTGCCTGGTTCTACAGACTCGGAAAACTGCACCATGCAGCGTATCTTGTTGTGCGGCGATTCAACCCATACCCAGTCACCGTCAGAAAAGCCTTTGGCATCCCCAAGTTTTGGACTGACATACAAATAGTTATGCGTATGAATCTGACGCAGCCAGGCATTCTGTGAATCCCATGAATGGTACATCGCCATAGGGCGTTGGGTTAATGCATTCAGGGGATATTCCTGGGTATCGATCAGCTTGGATTCCAGTGGCTCATAATAGAAGGGCAACGGATCGAAATAGGTTTCGACGCGTTTTTTAAGATTTTCCGGTGGCTGTTTTCCCGGTCGCTTGCCCTGCGCTGCCAGACGGAATTTCTGCAACACCTCTGAATACAAATGCAAAGTGATAGGCTCGACATAACGCGTCATGCCATGCGCACGTGCCCATTCGAGATACCCCTTGTTCCAGTTACGCATGTACTGATAAGACCTGGGTAACTCATAATGAAAGACACAGTTGTTATTGGCGTACATTTCCCACTGGCGGGGATTGGGTTCCCCTTTCAGGAATTTCTCACCGCCTTTTCCACGCCAGCCCGCCAGAAAACCAATACCGGAGCCCGGGCTGGTTTCATAATTGATAATAAAATCAGGATAGTCGCGGTATTTGCGAGACCCATCTTCTTTGACAAATGCCGGCAATCCAAGACGGCTACCGAGTTCAATCAATACTTCCTGAAAAGGTTTGCATTCACCTTTCGGCTCCACCACCGGAATACGTACAGAATCAACCGGTCCTGAATATTCAGAAATCGGACGATCCAGCATCGACAAGGCATCATGCCTTTCAAGATAGGTGGTATCTGGCAACACCAGGTCCGCATAGGCCACGGTTTCCGACTGGAAAGCATCGGCCACAATCAGGAACGGAATCTTGTAGTTCCCCTCTTCATCCTGATCTGTGAGCATTTCGCGCACCTTCTCGGTATTCATGGAGGAGTTCCATGCCATGTTGGCCATGAACAGAAACAGGGTATCGATCTTGTACGGGTCACCACGCCAGGCGTTGGTAATCACGTTATGCATCAAACCATGAACGGATAGTGGATATTCCCATGAAAATGCCTTATCAATTCGAACAGGCTCGCCCTCTTCATCCACGAACAGGTCATTGGGATCGGCTGGCCAACCCAGCGGCATACCATCCAGCGGTGTTTCAGGCTTTACACCCTCAGGACCTTTTGGTGGTTTTGGGCAGGGAGGAATAGGACGCGGGAACGGTGCCTTATGACGGAAACCACCGGGACGATCCACTGTTCCCAGAATGGTCATCAAAATACCCAGCGCCCGAATTGCATGAAAACCGTTCGAGTGTGCCGCAAGGCCACGCATGGCGTGGAATGAAACAGGGTTACCCACGACGGATTCATGATCATTATCCCAGGTATCCGTCCACTGAATTGGCAGTTCTATCTTTTGATCACGCGCCGTCACACCCATTTCATGCGCCAGGCGCTTGATGGTTTCGGCAGGAATGCCCGTGATATCTTCTGCCCATTCGGGCGTGTATTCTTCAACCCGCTCTTTAAGTAACTGGAAAGCCGGCTTTACCGGCGTGCCGTCATCCAGTTCAAATTCACCCAGCAGGTAAGGGTCACAACCGGGCGTGTGCGTGCCCATCGCTACGTTCAGGTCCCGATCCCACCACAGCTTGTTTTCAGGGTCGAAACAGCCCTCTTCGTAGTGCATTTCAACGCGCTTGAACAAACCGTGATCGTCACTCTTTGGATCATTGATGACCAGCTCGGCAGAGTTGGTGTATTGCACCAGAAAGTCGCGGTCATAAAGACCGGTCTTGATCATTTCGTGAATGATCGCCAACAACAAGGCACCATCCGTACCCGGTTTTATCGGTACCCACTCATCCGCAATGGCAGAATAACCGGTACGAATCGGATTGATGGAAATAAAACGCCCGCCACGACGCTTGAACTTGGCAATGGCGGTTTTCAGTGGATTGGAATCATGATCTTCAGCCGTACCAATCATCACAAACAACTTGGAACGATCCAGGTCAGGACCACCAAATTCCCAGAAGGAACCGCCAATCGTATAGATCAGTCCGGCAGCCATATTAACCGAGCAAAAGCCACCATGTGCTGCATAGTTGGGCGTACCGAACTGCTTGGCGAACATGCCAGTCAGTGCCTGCATCTGGTCACGACCGGTAAACAGGGCAAATTTCTTCGGATCAGTCTTGCGGATATGCTCAAGACGCTCATGGATTATATCAAAAGCCTTTTCCCAGGAGATTTCTTCAAAAGCTGATTCACCGCGTTTGGCATTGGCCTTGCGCATCAGGGGCTTGGTCAAACGCGCCGGGGAATATTGCTTCATGATGCCTGAAGCACCCTTGGCACACAGCGCCCCCTGATTATGTGGATGATCCGGATTGCCTTCGATATAGCGCACTTCGCCATCACGCAACGTGACCTTGATGCCACAGCGACAGGCACACATGTAACAGGTTGTCTTTTTGACCTCCTGGCGGCCGAGGGCTTTATCTGAAGTTGTTGTCGGGTCGAGCATAAAGTCTCCCGTCTTATCAGGATATAACCTGATTTACATGATCGAATTATAATATTCTAATTTAATCTAAACCGGCAAGTGTTTTGAACTTGCCTTTAAAGAATAGATTACCTAATCTAATAATCGTTAATTTTTTCAATAAGCTGAATGATATTGGTCACTTCTCCACAAATTTATGCTGACTTTCTTACAGTTCGCCGTTTCTCTCTCAAACGATTACTGCTCATCCTGCTGTGCATGACCATGTTTATTTCCTGTTTCTCACAAGCGTCTTCACACAGCAAAGTCATTGAAACCGGCAAAATCATCATGACCGGCAATCGGCAAACCGAAACCGACGCCACCCGCAAACGCACACAAGCATTCAGAAAAAAAATCACCGTCACCAGCCCGATCGTTTTAACCGGCACAAGGAATAAATCGCCATGAAAACAGCCCTGATAATGTTACTGGCCCTGTTTTCAATTCAGGCCCAGGCACTGGATTTTCTGTTTGAGGTACCCGTCAAACTCGACCTGATTCCCAAAGGCATTCCGCAGGCGAAAATCGAGTGTGAGGTTTATTCAAAAATCGATGGCAATCAACTGATCGCCACGGGTTACAGTATCAGGGCTATTCGCTCAAACCGCGGTGAACTTGACGAGAATGTTGAAGTCAGGGCCAGCTACCTGACAGACTGGCGTGACTCTGCCGCTGGCAGTTACCAGTGCAGGCTGTTGCTTTTGACACCATGGGCCAAACCCTCCTGGCAGAGCCCTTCATCAGATAGCGGCCTGATCGATATACAACCCAGAGACAACACTGAAGCCATAATAACGGTAACTGGCGTCATCCACTAGGCCCCGGAATTTTCAGTTTCGGCTCAGGGCCGTCTGACCAACGGCACAAATGATACCCTGAGTACCGGGCGCTCATGAACTGAACCATCCAGATGCTTGTCAATACAGATTAGTTGCTGGGCCATGAATTGCTGTCCGACAGGAATGACCAGTTTCCCCCCTGGCTTAAGCTGCTCAATTAAGTGATCGGGTATATAAGGTGCTGCAGCCGTTACCATAATGGCATCATACGGGGCATGCTCAGGCCAGCCATGGTAACCATTACCAACCCGGATATTAACATTCTCATAGCCCAGTGTTTGCAGGCGAATGGCAGCAGCATCCACCAGTTCAGATACAATATCCATACTGTAGACGGATTGACACAACCTGGATAAAACGGCTGTTTGATAGCCTGAGCCAGTCCCTATCTCAAGCACATTGTCTTCAGGAGTCAGCAGTAGCAGTTCGGTCATGAGTGCCACGATAAAGGGCTGTGAAATTGTCTGTCCGTAACCAATTGGTAATGGGCCGTCATTAAAAGCCGAATGCCTGAGATCATCTGGTACAAACTGCTCACGTGGCACATCAGCCATCGCCTCCATGACGTCTTTTGAAAACGATGCCTTTCCGGTTAGCGGTTGCGTGTAGTTGATCTCTGCTCGTATATCATCGAGCATTCGTCTCTTGCCATCTTCACGCTTAAGGCCCATCAAACACCTTCCTGTTTTAGGCTGCCTGCATTTTAAGTTTAGTAGACCACTCAATCCCGCTTTGGCTCAGGAGAAGAATAGTGCTGACGTAGCGCAAGCCATTCTGCCAGACGATACTGTACCTGGTAATTAATGGAATCATGGGAATAAACTCCATCGGCATCAGCCTGGCCGGCAGGCAAGTCTGTTAACAGCTCCAATGCATTATCTACATGAT
>JABDQZ010000153.1 GCA_013041975.1 Gammaproteobacteria bacterium | reverse complement strand
CGGCTGCACGAGTAATGCTGATAGAAGCAGCGGCTGAAAAATGGGGGGTATCCGCTGAAGAATGTTCAGTCTCTTCCGGAGTGATAACTCACAAACCTTCCGGACAAACTACAACCTATGGCAAGGTGGCCACGGCAGCTGCTGAGGGAATACCACCCTTGGGTGTAACACTGAAAGATCCCAAAGACTGGAAGCTGATTGGCAAACCGGTCAAGCGACTGGATACCTTCGATAAATTAACAGGCAAACAGGTATTTGGTACTGACCTGAGCCTGCCTGGCATGCTAAATGCCGCCATAAGAGCCTGTCCCGTTTTTGGCGGTACGTTGAAGTCTTTTGACGATGCTGTTGCCATCAATATGCCGGGTGTAAAAGCTGTTGTTAAAGTTGAGGATAATGCGGTTGCCGTGGTTGCGGAAAACTGGTGGCAGGCGAAAACAGCATTGGACAAAGTCGATATTAGCTGGGACCTGGGGCCAAATGCTGACTTGGATAGCACTGCAATCGATGCAATGCTGAACGAAGGCTTGTCAGCCAAGCAAGCTTTTACCGGTAACCAGTCCGGTGATGCGCAACAGGCTATAGAAAATTCAGCAAAAATTATTGAAGCGACATACGCTTATCCTTACCAGAATCATGCCCCGATGGAGCCGATGAATGCCACGGCCCGATGGACCCAGCAACACTGTGAAGTCTGGTGTCCAACCCAAAATGGCGAGGCCGCCCTGCAAGCTGCTGCCGAGGCCGCGCAATTACCGGTGGAACAGTGCGAAGTTTACAAAATACATCTTGGTGGCGGGTTTGGCCGACGTGGTGCTTTCCATGATTTTGTTAAGCAGGCGGTTGCCATTGCCAAACAACTGCCCGGTATACCGGTTAAACTGCTTTGGACACGCGAGGAGGATATGCAGCATGGACATTATCACCCGATAACCAAAGCCAGACTTGTTGGTGGCCTGGATAAAAATGGTGAGCTGACCGGGTTAAATATTCGTATTTCTGGCCAGTCGATACTGGCGGCAGTCAATCCAAAATGGATGCAAAACGGCGTTGACATGTTTGTCTTTCAGGGTTTGCTGCCTGATGGTGATCACGCTATAAGTTACTCGATTCCCAATTTGCTGGTGGAACATGCCATGCGTAACCCGCCAGTGCCACCCGGTTTCTGGCGTGGTGTCAACGTTAATCAAAACGCCATCTACATAGAAAGCTTTATCGACGAGCTGGCTAATGCTGGAGGCAAAGATCCCCTCAAATTCCGCCAAAAATTAATGGCAGACCAGCCCAAGAGTTTGGCAGTGCTTAACGCGGTTGCTGAAAAAGCCGGTTGGGATAATCCAGCACCAGAGGGTGTATACCGTGGTTTGGCAGTTTGCAAGGCATTTGCCAGCTATGTTGCTGCGTGTGCAGAGGTTTCTGTTGACCAGGACGGTATTCTGAAAGTACATCGCATCGTGGCTGCTACGGACCCCGGCTACGCGGTTAATCCGCAGCAGATCGAGGCCCAGGTGGAAGGCTCATTTGTTTTCGGTTTATCAGCATTACTCTATGGTGAATGTACCTTGAAAAATGGAGCTATCGAACAGGATAATTTTCATAATTATCCTTCCATGTTGATATCTGAAATGCCAAAAGTGGACGTTATCGTCATGCCTTCGGGTGGCTTCTGGGGCGGTATTGGTGAACCGACTATAGCTGTGGCTGCACCCGCAGTTTTAAACGCAATATTTGCAGCAACCGGTAAACGTATCCGAAGTTTCCCATTAAAACACAGCGATTTGCGCAAAGGCTGACCGCCAGCTTTAATAAATGAGTCAAGCAACTGATGACATAGAGGTTCTCAGTACCGCACTAAACTGGCTGAAAAACGGCGAACAGGCTGTTCTGGTGAGTGTTTTGAAAACATGGGGGTCATCACCACGACCGCCGGGCTCCCTGATGGTAATGAATCTTTCAGGAAAATACGCAGGGTCAGTTTCCGGTGGCTGTGTTGAACAGCAGCTTATCGAGAGATTACAAGCTAATCAGCTGGTCGAGGCCTATCCGGCATTCGTTAACTATGGTGTTGATGCGCAGCAGGCAAACCAGCTGGGTCTTCCCTGTGGTGGTCAGTTGTTTTTATTTATCGAGCAGCTTACTGATGCATTGTCGATAGAAAAAATATTGACTGAACTCAGGCAGGGAAAGCTTGTTGCCAGAAAGGTGGATACCAATACCGGAACAGTGAATTTGTTGACTGGCAAAGTCGGTAAGGAAATTCAGCAAACTGAATCTGCGGTGGTAAAAACATTTGGTCCCGCCTGGCAGCTTTTCATCATTGGTAATGGGCAAATAGCCAGTCAGCTTGCACGCATGGCATTGCCGCTTGACTACCGGGTCGTGATTTGTGACCCGCGTGATAATTATGAAAACCATGATCCCGTCGAGCAAGTTGATTACATCAAGATGATACCGGACGATGCCATCAACCAGGTTGGCAATCTACAACGAACCGCCATCGTTGCACTCGCTCATGATCCGCGCCAGGATGACCTGGGGTTGATTGCGGCACTGGAATCGGATGCGTTTTATATTGGCGCATTAGGTTCCAGACGTTCAGCGAGCAACCGCTTAAAGCGTCTTGCAACACTGGGCTACAGCAACGATCAACTAAAACGTATTCATGGTCCTGTCGGTCTGGATATTGGCAGTAAAAAACCGGCTGAAATTGCGCTATCCATCCTGGCACATGTCACTGCCGTTAAAAATGGAATCTATTCCGGCTAACTACTTTGAAAAGACCAAAGAATATTTTCGCAATATTGCTTGCTGCAGGTTCATCTAAACGTTTTGGCAGCGACAAACTCTTACAGGTTTTATCCAATAATAAAACTGTAGCCGGAACCTCGGCTAAAAATTTAAAACAGGTTATGCCAAAAGTTGTGGCAGTAATCCGCCCGGGTGATGCTCGACTGGAAAATGAACTGCGGTCCTTTGATATCAGGGTTGTAGTTAATCAACATGCTGAGAACGGAATGGCATCAAGTATCGTTGCAGGAATCATGGCTTCAAGTGCAGCAGATGGATGGCTGATTGCTTTGGCGGATATGCCATGGGTAAAGCCTGAAACAATGAGAGCGTTGAAAGAAAAATTATTACAGGGCGAAAGTATGGTGGCTCCTGTATGTGAAAATCGGCGTGGCAATCCGGTTGGTTTTTCGAGGCAATGGAAAGAAGAGCTATTAAAACTGCAGGGCGATCATGGTGCTAGAGACTTGTTAATCAATTCTTCAGAGACACTTTATAAATATAATACAGATGATAGAGGCATTTTATTGGATATTGATTACCCAAGTGACTTGTATAATAAAGAAAGCTAGTGGAATTAGATGTATTTACAGACCATTTATCTCTACAAACGTCAGCTATTTACCACACTTTTGCCCGTCGAGATTTGTGAAACGCGCTAAAAACAATTCCTCGTAGAGTGGGGAAGGAATTAATTAACTGGTGAGGGACCGCAGGTGAGCTTCTGAAGGAATATTGATCCTCAACAATGAAATAATGAAACCAATATGCCAGTATTTAAAAAGAGTTGTATCCCTTTTCAAAGGAGAGTTACGTGAAAAAAGTATTAATTGCAGCAATACTCGCCGCTTTTTCTTCAGTCAATGTCTTTGCTGATGAGAATCAGCAATCTGCGAGCCACGATAGATATGCAGATAAGGTCAGACTTGCCCAGCAAGAAGCCGCAAAAATGAAATCAGCAGAGGTTATGGCTGCACGTGTTAGAGCAGCTCAAATAAGAGCAGCACAGATGGAAGCCGCAGAAAGAATGGCTGCACGTGTAAGAGCTGCTCAGATGGAAGCCGCAGAAAGAATGGCCGCTCGAGTCAGAACAGCACAAATGGAAGCTGCAGAAAGAATGGCTGCGCGTGTCAGAGCTGCACAACAAGAGGCAGCAAAAATGAAGGCGGCTGAGGTCAGGGCTGCTCAGGTTAGAGCTGCGCAGATGAAGGCAGCTGAAATAAAAGCTGCTAACGTCAAAACTGAGCAAGCAGAAGCTAAAATAAATAAACCGGGTTCAGTCGAATAAACATCAGCTTTAAACGCTTAAGGAGAAGAACGGCTCTATGCTTCGCCTCCTGACGCCTCAGACAGTGACACTTTCGGCGGGAGACTAAGCGTGAATGAGAAGGGTAGGCGTGCCAGATGGGCGAACGCCCCGGAGCTGTCAACCAATGCCCAATATCCAAGTTTCCAAAGAGGATACTCCAATAACTCAGGTCAATGGACTATCAATCCATTGTTCCCAGGCGAAAAAAAGGCCTGCACCTAAAAGCTGACGCAAGCCCTGGAGTTATATATGGCTCCCCATCCTGGGCTCGAACCAGGGACAAACGGATTAACCCTGGACCTCATTGAGTGAATTACTTTTGCATGGTTTACAGTACTATTATTCAGAACTAGGATAATTTGACTTCTTTATTACTAGCGTGTTGATGGAGCTGACATGAAAAGTTGGAAAAGATATTCCTTCGTAACATTCCATTTGCTGGTTTTATTATTCTTTTCCCTTTTAAGTTGGAGTGCATCCGCAAGCGAGCCATCGGCTTCAAAATCCAAAAACTGCTCTACGACCTATTATATCTGTAGATCAAGCCGAAATCCGGGCTGTGATTCCTGCCTCGGCTATGTGACATCCGGGTGTTATAAGCAACGCCCTCTGCATAAAAAAGGCCAAAAGTTAACCGACCGCAAAAAAGAATTATTGGGTAAGGTGGAACAATGCAAGCGCGATATTGCAGCAGGCAGGACCCAATCTGGCAAGCCAGTCGAAGAACCGATCGTTAACAATTCTGACAACATCGCCAATTTGATCAAACGAACAGAAGTATTGCTTGAGCAGGTAAAGTTAATGGTGCTTACAGATATTGAGCGCCAAAAAAAGGAACTTCAAAACAGCTCCAATGACATTAAGTCCAAAACACTGGGTAATCCTTCAAACGAAGCCGATATAAGTGCTAAAGACCAGGCGATGCGCAAAAAGGCCCTTGTGCTGGCTAAACAAGTTGACAGCTGGGCTACCGGTGGCGAAGAGTTGATACAGTCATTAAGCGCCAGCGAGCTTAACGTTGCAATGGCCGAGGCACGTGCAATTGCAAAATATTTTGGACTCGACGTTGTAGCCCTGGGCCAGTTGTATGAGCTTGGAAAAAACACCATCAAGCGTCATGAGTTCGTCATGCCAAATACCGTGCCTCCTAATAAAGATGAGAGCTACTCGCGTTATTTTTCCAACCTGTTTACCTTTGCTCACAATCTCGAAGAAGAACTGAGCACCTATCGAAAAGAACAACAGGAATACCGTGTTACCTTGTTTAAACATGTCACACTCGCCTATATACGGGCATTACTGGCTTCGGTGGAACCCGTTAAAAAATGTAATGTGACCTCACCAATCAAAACAATTTCCATAAATGGCAATACGATTCAAAGTTTTGCCTGCAAAGATCCCGTCGTGGAGAGATTACGTGCATATATCAAGGCAGTGCAGAAAATTGCCTCCGCAGATGCCGATCGTTTTCAGGCTGAAGCGGCTATGGTTTTGGCGAGACAAGAGCTTACAACCGACCTTGCAGCGGGTCTGCCTTTGGTGGGTGATGCTATGGATTATTACAATCTCTATGCGGGTGTGGATCTTGCCGGCAGATGCCTGAGCCGCTTCGAGTATGGTCTTACGGCCGTCTTTTCGGCCATACCTTTTCTGCCGAGCGGCTGGGCGACTCAGGCAGTAAAGCGGCTGGGAATGGAAGATCACCTTTCTGAACTTGCGCTGTTCATGGCGCAGTCAGCTGAATGGGGAGAGGAAATGATTTTCGGGGTCGCTAAACGATTTGATTTGAAACCGGAACATTTTATTAAAGCTCAACAGACTGGCAAGTGGGCTGGCAACCTGCTGATGACTGAGATTGCTGTAATGCCAGGGCTTCCCAAGGGCAACCAATGGCTTAAAGATGCAGCTCAAAAATTTGGTATTTCTGAAAGTACCATGAGTGCAGCGTGGAACAAGCTCAACCGTGAAATAACATTGCCTGGTGTAGACATTGATGAAGTGGCCTATGAAGCAGGCACATTCCTTTCAAAATCTGCAGGAAAAACACTACACAAACCAGCGAACGACAAAGCCATTATGGCTAAAAATCTCGATCTGGCTCTTGAGAACCAGGTGTTATTCCGCAACATGCCCAAACCAGTGCACGAAGAGCTACTTCAACGTTCACAAAAGAGAATTACTGCAAACATTGCTAGCTTGCCGGCTAACAGCCTGGCAGCTCAGGGTAATCCAACCCAGGTTTTTGATATGTCGAATATGGTGCCTGAGCATTTACAAGAATTTATGGTGGAAGCTAAATCACTGGATAATGTGATGGTTTTTCGTTATGTGAATGAGCATGCAACAGATCCAATAAGAAACAGTCGTGGCACCAAGAGCATGCATGTTAAAGGTAAAAGTGCAGACTGGGGACCACAGGCTGCCTATATTCCAGTCGATCAGAATTTCAGCAAGCTTGGTAACAAAAATTCACCACAACTGGGTAAGGTTGCTGAATTTAATAAAAAAGTTACTAAATGTATCAATGATGGTATTTGCAAACAGACCGCGCTGGTGCTCAATAATGGTGATGAGGTGATGATCTGGAAAGGCATTGGTGGGGAAATTCCTGTCATCAAGCGTAATGATACGTTTCTGAAGTATGGTTCCGAAAAAGTGTTAGATGTGCAACCGGCAGATACCAGGCCCATGATGGTGATGGCAGAAATCCATCCGAAAACTGGCAAACTTGAACCCATTACCGCTGACTACGATTTGCTGGGTATCGGATCAAAACAGGATGTGCAAATTACTAAACTGGACGATATGGAAGGTGCAATTGATGATATTGAAAGAAAGGCAAAAGAGCGATTGAACCTCGCAGGGGAACGAGCAGGGTATGAAGGAGGTGATTTGGTTCATCATGGTTCCGAAACGAATAATCCCTTTACTCCCGGCGCATTTGACAAAGATCCATTGGTAACAGTGCTTGATCCTGAAAAAGGTTTTCTAACCATCCCGAAATGTGACCGCGCCTGTATGCAAAAGTGGTGTGATACCACAGGCCAATGTGGAGGACTGCCTCTCTGTGTGGAGAATAACCCAACAATGCCTTGCCTGGTTATTGACCCAGACCGGTTATTAAAAGATTTTTTTAACGATGCACGTTTGCGTGGTTATACGACCTTGAAGCCTAATTCCGGATGGCAATGGGGTGAATACAATGGTATTGCCGGATGGTCTCCCCTGGTGGCACTGGAAGGTTCCGGACTTGCCCAGAAAGACTGGGTGATCGGACAATACTTGATGAAGATTGGTGTGAAACAGGTGAAGCGCCTGGCGTGGGATACCAGCCGGGTTTTGGATACTTATACCCAATTGCAGCTTAAGGCAGCCAAGCAAAGTGCAATCAAGGCAACAAAAATGCTTTTCTCCTGTCCTGGTGAAACAAACAAGGCGGGTAGTTTATGAAGATATTACATTACTTCATATTACTCGCGGTATTTTTAACGCTGCCTGCTATAGCCGCGGAATCCTACGATGACCTGAATAAACAATTACTTCAGCTAGAGAAACAGCTACCGCGGATGCTAACCGAGCAGACCAGTCTTGAACAAAGGCAGGCTTACGTTGAGAAAATACTAAAAATCAGAGAAAAAATTTTTGCGCTTTCCATAAAACAGAAACCAACAACGCAAGAAAATGTAGTTTCAGTTGAGCCTATTTGTAGCACGATATCCTCTCAAAAAGGCTGGCAAAAGCTTTCAATACCAACAGAATACAGTGGTGTTTTAATAATTGAAGGTGGATGGAATGTGCATCGTAGTCATCCATTAGCAGGCCCGGAAGGTTACAAGGGAGCCCTGGAAGAAAGAATGCACAGGCAATACAGTCAACATAAATATGTAAAAACACTCCCTTTTGCGGCATTACTCATACGCCAGGGAGCATCAGGGTCAGTTAAATGGATAAAAGAAAAGCATGTCGCTATCAGTCGTGGTGGTGAATTGCAGTTCAGGATAAATGATAATGAAGATGCACTTACAGACAATAAAGGAAGTTTAACAATTTGTTTTAACGATAATACCAGCAAGAAAAATATGTCGGAAGTGAGTTTTACAGGGCGCTGGAAAACAAATTGGGGGATTATGACTCTTAACAACAATGGAAGCGGTAACTACACTCATGACAAGGGTAAAATTACTGGATCTGTCAATGGGCGAACCCTTAAGGGGACTTGGTCAGAAGCCCCATCTTATTCTCCGCCTAATGATGCTGGTGATGTAGAATTTACCCTTTCAGAAGATGGGGATAGCTTCAGTGGTAAATGGCGCTACGGTGCTAAGGGAAAGTTTAAAAGTGGGTGGCATGGAAGTCGTGTTAAGTAATATATGCTTTCTTAACTCCGGTATCTAGTAGTCACGCAAAGTGCCATCACCTCATCGGTTGAAACCGCAGTATTTAATTGACCAAATCACCTAATGAAAAACTCAGGTCGGCTTTCTACAAAGCGGACCCTTTTTCGTACTTTAGAATAGGTGTGGACTGGCAACTTCGCGACAAAGTTACCTACAGAATATGAAATCATCTACCGCCTAATTTATAGAAAGCTGATATTCACTGT
>JABDQZ010000151.1 GCA_013041975.1 Gammaproteobacteria bacterium | reverse complement strand
TCAGTGACCACTGCCATGGCTTCCTGAAAAAGCGGGCGCCTGACAAACCACAAATGCCAGCCAAATTCTTCGACTTTATGAAGCGTCAACATCTGCACCTGATTAAGAAACTGATCAAGGTTTGAAGGAATTGGATCCTCATTTTGTCTTTTGTCATCCATAAAGTGATACTCCTTACTGATCTCAACAACCACCCATGTCTAATGATAATTTTAGAACAAGAAATGAGAAAATGTCTGCATAAACGACACTGTATTGAATAAAATGACTTAAACAGGTCAGGACTTACATAATTTTTTTCAAAGCAGATATCTGATCCCTAACCGCAGCCGCTTCCTCAAATTCCAGGTCGCGGGCATGCTGGTACATCTGCTGTTCAAGTTGTTCGAGCTTCTTGCCCATTTCTTTAGGTGACAGGCCTGAATATGAGGCCATTTCATCAGTCACCTGGCCAACTTTTTTCATACCTTTCATACCGCCTGGGTAAGCCCCTTCCATAATATCAGTGACTGACTTTTTAACCGTTTGCGGAACGATGCCGTGTTCTTCGTTATAGGCCACCTGCTTTTCCCGGCGCCTGTCAGTTTCATGCATGGCTCGCTTCATGGAACCTGTCACACGATCGGCATACAAAATTGCTCTGCCACTGGCATTTCGTGCTGCGCGACCGATTGTCTGAATCAGGGAGCTTTCTGAACGTAGAAAACCTTCCTTGTCCGCATCCAGAATAGCAACCAGAGACACTTCGGGCATATCCAGCCCCTCACGCAGCAGATTGATACCAACCAACACATCAAATTCCCCCAGGCGCAGATCGCGAATAATTTCCACGCGCTCGACGGTATCAATATCCGAGTGAAGATAACGCACACGAATGCCGTGCTCCATCAGGTATTCGGTCAGGTCCTCAGCCATACGCTTGGTCAAGGTGGTAACCAATACCCTTTCCTTTTTGGCTATGGTCAGATTGATTTCAGATAACAGGTCATCTACCTGGGTGGTTGCCGGACGCACTTCAATCTGCGGATCAACAAGGCCGGTAGGACGAACCACCTGCTCGACAATAGCGCCGGAATGCTCACTTTCATAATCCCTGGGCGTGGCTGACACGTAGATCGTCTGCGGTGAACGCACCTCGAATTCCTCAAAGCGCATGGGTCTGTTATCCAGTGCTGATGGCAGGCGAAAACCATATTCCACCAGAGTCTCCTTGCGCGAGCGGTCGCCACGATACATGGCGCCTACCTGCGGCACGGTCACATGTGATTCATCAATAACAAGCAAGGCATTGTCCGGCAGGTAATCAAACAGGGTGGGAGGCGCTTCACCCGACTGACGTCCAGACAGGTAACGCGAATAGTTTTCAATGCCCGAGCAATAGCCCAGTTCCTGCATCATCTCCAGGTCAAACTGCACTCGCTGTTGCAGACGCTGGGCTTCAACCAGTTTATTGACTTCATAGAGCTGCTCAAGACGCTCCTTCAGTTCAACCTTGATGCTGTCAATCGCTTCCAGAACCGTTTCACGTGGCGTGACATAGTGAGACTTGGGAAAGATGGTAAAGCGCGGCAGTTTTTTGAGTGTTTCGCCAGTCAGGGGATCAAAGGCCGTGATATTTTCAATCTCATCATCAAACAACTCTACCCGGATGGCTTCGCCATCTGACTCAGCCGGGAAAATATCAATAACCTCGCCACGAACCCGATAGGTTGCACGGTGCAGTTCGGTATCATTGCGCGTGTACTGTAATTCAGCCAAACGCCGCAAAATCTGTCGCTGGTCTACCATATCGCCACGATCCAGGTGCAGCACCATTTGCAGGTAGGAACGCGGATCACCCAGGCCGAAAATACAGGACACGGTGGCGACTATAATCGCATCCCCCCTTTCCAGCATCGCCTTGGTGGCAGACAGACGCATCTGCTCTATGTGCTCGTTGATGGAAGCATCCTTTTCTATGAAGGTATCAGATGCAGGCACATAGGCTTCCGGCTGGTAATAGTCATAATAGGATACAAAATACTCAACGGCATTATTCGGAAAAAACTCCTTCATCTCTCCATAAAGCTGGGCAGCAAGCGTTTTATTGTGAGCCAGAATCAAAGTCGGACGCTGGGTTTTTTCAATGACGTTGGCAACGGTATAGGTCTTGCCAGAACCCGTCACTCCCAGCAAGGTCATTCCAGCTTCACCATCATTCAGGCCTTCAACCAGGCGGTCTATGGCACCGGGCTGATCACCAGCCGGCTGATAGGAAGCAACAAGTTCAAATTTTTTTAGCATCTGCTTTGGTAAAACTGACATATTTTAAGGAATTTTGGGTATTATCTCATAACAATTGAATTTGAAATCCCTGTTGATTCGGATATATTGCATATACACTTTTTTAGACCCCATCAGCTGCCATGACCCATAAACTCTCCAATCGCGTTAAAGCCGTCAAACCTTCTCCAACACTTGCCATTACTGCACGCGCTGCCGAATTACGCGCCGCAGGCCAGGACGTTATTGGACTCGGTGCAGGTGAACCTGATTTTGACACGCCTGATCACATCAAACAGGCTGCGATTGAAGCAATTAACGCAGGTAAAACCAAATATACGCCGGTAGATGGAACAGCTTCTCTCAAGCAGGCAGTCATTGATAAGTTCAAACGGGATAATGGGTTTGAATATACACTCGAGCAGATC
>JABDQZ010000150.1 GCA_013041975.1 Gammaproteobacteria bacterium | reverse complement strand
GCAGTGGCTTTCAAAGAGGCTATGGAGCCAGATTTTGTCAGCTATCAGAAACAGGTCAAAGTCAATGCTCAGGCCATGGCCGAAGTTTTCCTCGAACGAGGCTATGATGTCGTTTCCAAGGGAACTGATGATCACCTGTTTCTGGTTAGTTTCATTGAGGCGGGTCTGACAGGCAAGGATGTGGATGCCTGGCTGGGAGCGTCTAATATTACAGTGAACATGAATGCTGTTCCGAATGACCCGCAGTCACCTTTTGTGACTTCAGGCATCCGTGTCGGAACACCGGCAATCACTACGCGTGGTTTCGATGAAAACCATAGCAGGGACCTGGCTGACTGGATGTGTGATGTAATCGATAGCCGTGGTGATGACAGCGTTATTGCATCAGTCAAAGAAAAGGTACTGGATATTTGTAATCAATACCCCGTTTATGCGGATTGATTGCCCCATCAACTAAAGAGGACGATATTTCATGCGCTGCCCGTTTTGCGGAGCCCAGGATACCAAGGTTGTAGATTCACGACTTGCCAGTGAAGGAGACCAGGTACGTCGACGTCGTTCCTGTTCAGTCTGTAGTGAGCGATTTACAACTTATGAGACTGTCGAACTGAATTTGCCACGTGTTGTGAAAACAGATGACAGTCGAGTGCCTTTTGATGGACGCAAGTTGCGCGCCGGTATCGAACGTTCCCTGGAAAAACGGCCTGTCAGTACCGATCAGGTTGAAATTGCGATTAACCATATCACGCGTAAACTGGTGGCCAGTGGTGAAAGCGAAGTACACTCCAAAGAGATTGGCAAGCTGGTCATGGAAGAACTGCGTAAACTTGATCATGTGGCCTATGTCCGCTTTGCCTCTGTTTACCGCAGCTTTGAAGATGTTAATGCCTTTCGTGAGGAAATCGACAAGCTCGAAAAACAGCCAACGCCGGAAGTGCGCCGCAAGCAACTGGATCTGCTTGGTGGCGAAGACGAATAATTCTCGTTCTCCCTCTCATGTTCTTCGCTGCTGACGATTACCGATTTATGGCTCAAGCCATCAAACTCGCTAAAAAGGGCTGGTATAGCACTCATCCCAACCCGCGGGTAGGCTGTGTCATCGTCAAAAACGGAAAAATCATCGGCGAAGGCTTTCACCGCAAGGCTGGTGAGCTGCATGCCGAACGAAATGCATTGGCTGACTGTGCAGAAGACCCCATAGGCGCAACGGCCTATGTCACTCTTGAGCCCTGTTGCCATCATGGCAAAACCCCCCCCTGTACTGAGGGCCTGATTGAAGCCGGAATTGCTGAAGTGGTCATTGCCATGCAGGATCCCAATCCGCTGGTGGCCGGGCAGGGTATCGAAAAACTCGAAAAGGCCGGCATCACTGTTCGTGCGGGGCTATTGGAGCAACAGGCTGTTGCCCTCAATCCTGGTTTTATCAAGCGTATGTCGGAGAAACGTCCTTATGTTCGCTGCAAGCTGGCCTGCAGTCTTGATGGACGTACCGCCATGGTATCAGGTGAAAGCGTCTGGATAAGCTCTGAACATTCCCGTCGTGACGTGCAGTTGCTGCGAGCCGAGTCATCAGCCATTGTCACGGGTGTTGGCACGGTATTGGCGGATAATCCTTCCCTGAATGTACGTCTCAATCATCAGGACCTGTCGCTGGACGATGGCCTTGAGGTATTGCAGCCATTACGCGTCATACTGGATGCAAAACTGCAAACACCAGTTGATGCAAAGATGCTTTCGCTTACGGGTGAAATTCTTATCTTTTGTTCACACCAGGCTAGTGCAGATGCTGGCAGGTATTCACAGGAAAATATTTCGGTCATGGCCGTTGATTCAGATAACGAGCAACTCAGTCTTGGCCAGGTATTGCAGGTACTTGCTGAAAAGCAGGTCAATGAAGTATTACTCGAAACCGGTGCTACGCTGGCTGGCAGTGCGATACAGGCTGGACTGATTGATGAACTGATAATTTATCAGGCACCGCATTTAATGGGGCATGAGGCGCGCGGTTTAGTTAATTTGCAGGGTCTGGAGAAAATGTCTGATAGAGTTGAATTGAATTTGATGGATGAAAGAAGTATCGGAAACGACAGGCGACTTGTTTTTTCATTTAGCTAATATCTCGAGCAACATCGAATAACCCATATACTGAGGAAGAAAATGTTCACAGGAATCATCGAAGCCATCGGCTCAGTCTCACAAATGCAGGATAAGGGTGGTGATCTGCGCCTTAAGCTTGATGTCGGCAAACTGGCTATGAACGATGTGGCCCTGGGAGACAGTATTGCAG
>JABDQZ010000184.1 GCA_013041975.1 Gammaproteobacteria bacterium | reverse complement strand
CATCACAGTATTGCGCTTCATCTTCGCTTCTTGCCAGTCCCTCACGGGAAGTACTCATGGTGTAACCAAGATTCTGTATCGAACAGTCTGCTCCCTGATGTTCGAGCAGGCTTGCAAACTGGCCAGGTACAGAGGCTGAGCCGGAAACTTCGGCAGTACCTGCGGTATTACAATCACCGATGGCCAGGACTTTCAGGCTATCGGCTGAGGTTGGTGTGTCAGTCACTGTTAACTCTCGATTAATTGTCTGGCTGCATTTATCACTGCATCAGTATCAATATTATCAAGTGATGCTGCTTTACCGCATAACCATTGATTGTGTGGATGCCAGGGATGGTATCGCTCGGGTTTTCCCGGGCCGAAGACAGTCACTGTAGGAGTATCGACAGCACTGGCAAGATGTCCAAGTCCGGAGTCATTACCAAGAAATAATATACATTGTTGAATAATAGCGGATGTAACCAGTAAATCTGTTTGCCCGGTCAGATTTATCGATGGTATTTCCAGGTGGGCAACAACTTCGCTGTTATATTCAGCATCAACAGATCCACCAAGCAAAATAACAACATCGAGTGATTTCTTCAAAGCATTGGCAACGCTCGCGAAGTTTTTTGAGTCCCAGATTTTGGGCTGCCAGTTAGCACCGGCGCCAATAGCCAGCCAATGTTTGCCAGTGAGGCTGGATGTCAGTTCATTGGCCTGATTCAAATGTAGTTTGTCCAGCCATATCCTAGTGGGTGGGATTTGTTTTTCAGGATTGATTTTATCAATGATGGATATCAGGTCCTCGACAGCATGGGGTCCGTAAGGCTGATGCCCAAACTTGGTTAATCGTTTCTTTGCTCGTAGCAGGTAGGCCAATCCATCCGTGCGTAAATCAACGATCAGGTCATAACGCTTTTTTCTTAATTGCCTGATGAGTTTAAAAAGTCCCTTCTTTCCCTGTTTTTTATCCTTGAGAAAAATTTCTCCACGGTAAGGGCAATGTTCAAACAAAATTTCTGAGCGGGCATCACACACAAGATCAATCAAAGCATTGGGAAACAGCTGGTGAAGCCTTTCCAGTGTAGGCGTTGTCATCACTGCATCACCGATATTGCTAAGTGTAATGAAGAGAATCTGCTTCATGGGCTTAGTATAGTGAAGCCTCACCTTCGGGGCGTGTCTTGAAACGACGATGTGTCCACAGGTATTGTTCCGGCATTTGCCTGACCTGATCTTCTATCCAGTGATTGATGCGTTGTGTGTCTTTAATATCATCGCCTGAAGGGAAATGTTCAAATGGCGGATGGATACGCAAAACATACTCTTGGTTGTTGATACGTTGATGCGAAAAAGGCACAACCGGTGATTTGGTCATTGTAGCAAGGCGCGAGGTGGCGGTGATGGTGGCCGCTGGAATGTTGAAAAAAGTCACAAAAACACTGTGCTCGGCACCATAGTTCTGGTCCGGTGCATACCAGATGGTGTTTCCCTTTTTCAGGCTTCGGATCATGGCGCGCATATTGCCGCGTTCAATCACATCCTTGCAATACCGACGACGGCTTTTATACATGACATAGTCAAACACCGGATTTTTATGCTGTCGATAAAGGGCGTCAAAATCGGCAAAGGGCTCGAGCAGTTTCCCGGCAATTTCAAGCGTGGTGTAATGTGCGCCCAGCAATATGACGCCTTTGTTTTCCGCTGAAGCTTTTTCAAGATATTCCAGGCCTTCAATATGAATGCGGTGTTTTAAACGTGAGATAGGTTGCCACCAGCTGATACAGGTTTCCATTATGGCAATGCCGACAGATTCAAAGTTTTTATCCAGTATTTCAGTTCTTTGCTGTTCTGGTTTTTCCGGAAAGCATAAAGAAAGATTGGTACGTGCAATATGACGGCGGCGTGCAGAAGTCTTTTTCATGAGCCAGCCTAGCAGTTTGCCGATTTTCATCTGCAAGCTAAAAGGCAGTTGAGCGATTAGCCATCCCATACCGAGGCCGAACCAGGTCAGCCAGTACCTGGGATGTAACAAACCGTAATGAAATTGGGGGGCTGCCTGCTTACTCATTCAAACTGGTTATTGTAAAGGTTTGCATAGATGCCGTTTTTATCCAGCAGTTCCTGGTGTGTGCCCTGTTCGGTAATTTGTCCCTGGTCAAGTACATAGATCCTGTCTGCATTTTCAACGGTGGACAGGCGGTGAGCAATGACCAGCGTTGTGCAATTGGACTCCAGGGCTTCAATAGCCTGTTGTACATGTCTTTCCGATGCTGTGTCGAGAGCCGAGGTTGCTTCATCCAGTATCAGGAAAGGTGCGTTTTTCAGGAATGCGCGTGCGATGGCGATGCGCTGTCGCTGGCCTCCGGAGAGTCTTACACCATTTTCACCGATTTCCGTTTCCAGTCCATCAGGCAGTTTGCTGGCAAATTCAGTGACAAAGGCCTTGTCAGCAGCTGATTGAATATCGCTTTGCGCAGGGCTTGGCTCTATGCCGTAAGCGATATTGGCGGCAATGGTGTCATTGAAAAGCACCACATCCTGGCTGACAAAGGAAACTTGCCGGCGCAGATTGTTCAATGACAATTCAGTGATATCGATATCGTCGAAATAAATTTTTCCTTCATCCAGCTTGTAAAAACGTGGGATCAGATTGGCCAGTGTGGTTTTACCACTGCCTGAGGAGCCAACCAGAGCAATGGTCTGGCCGGGCTCAATCGTCAGTGAAATGCCATTCACTGCAGGTTTGTCGGTGCCGGGAAACTGTAGTTTTGCCTTGTCAAAAACAATGCGACCGTTGGCATTGTCCAGCGTTTTTGAACCCTTGTCGATTTCAGTTAGTTCGTCCTGCAAGGCAAAAATACTTTCTGATGCTGCAAGGCCCCGCTGAATGACTTCATTGATTTTAGTGAGACGTTTGATTGGCGAAAAAAGCAAGCCCATGGCAGTAAAAAATGAAACGAAGCCACCAACGGTCAAGGCGCCGGAAGCTGCCTGTGAGGTTCCTACGTAGATGATAAGGGCAAAACAAATGGCACCGAATCCCTCAACCAGGGTAACGTTAATGGTGGCGGCAGTCTTGATTTTCATCTGGAAGCGACGCACCCAGTTGGCTATGGACCAGAAGCGTCCGGATTCGTATTTCTGGCCCCCGAAGATTTTGACAATCTTCTGCCCTTTGACGCTTTCTTCAAGCACATGCGTCATGTCACCAATAGTGGATTGCAGGTCGCGATTAAGACGGCGCATACGTTTACCGGTGATGGCAACAACAATCATCATTAATGGCAAAATCGTGAAAGTTGTCAGGCTTAATTGCCAGTTGAGATAAAACATCCAGCCTAATAGCCCTATAAGCGTCAGCGTGTCTTTAACCAATGCAGTGAGGGCGCTGGTAGCGGCTTCAGTGACCTGGGTAACGTCGTAGGTCACTTTGGAAATAATGTTGCCGGTTGCATTCATGTCGTAGTAACTGGTCGGCAATAGCAGTAGCCTGGCAAACAAGCTTTCTCTCAGGTCGAGAACAACCATGTTGCCTACCCAGGCATTGGCCATGCTACTGGCAAAATCGCTAAGTCCAC
>JABDQZ010000144.1 GCA_013041975.1 Gammaproteobacteria bacterium | reverse complement strand
GGGTAATCCATCCCTTTGTATCGTCAAGAGGCAACCTGTCATTAAGAGAGACGCTTGAATATATCTGGACTCAACTCGGCGGGCCGCAAATCTATTCAACCGAAACCGAGCAACAGGCGATAAACAGTTACCTGGAACTGATCACCCGTCATGAAAAGGGAGCCACCATTGATGACCTGCCCTTGTTTGAAACTGCATTAAGCCAGCTGTATGCACCTCCAGACTGCAAGGCCAGTGAACGTGTACAGATCATGACCATACACAAATCCAAGGGCCTGGAATTTGACACGGTGATCCTGCCCGGTCTGGGACGACGTGGTAAAAGTGATGAAAACAACCTGCTCGAATGGCTGGAACGCCCGGATGCGCATGGTGCTACCGACCTGCTGATGGCCCCGATAAAACCCTCTGCCCATGCCAGCGGCGATGCCATCAGCAAAAGTTTGCAGGCAATCAACCGGGAAAAGTCACGCCATGAACTGACACGCCTGTTGTATGTGGCTTTGACCCGTAGCAAACAAAGGCTGTACCTGTTTGGTCATGCAACAGCAGACAAAAAAGGCAAACCACAGGCAACCAGCAACAGCCTGCTTGCCATTTTGTGGCCGGAAATTGCCGCTTTTTACGAGGGACTCGAATCCTCTGCTACAACGGCCCCTGAACAGGATACAACTTCTTTCTCTCGGGAGCTTTTTCGCTCACCTGCCACTTGGCTACCGGATAATCCAGAAGCACTCAAGGTTGAAACCAACCACCGCAAAACGAAGGATGAAAGCGGAGAAACCAGCCTGGAATTTGACTGGGCGGGTGAAACTGCCCGGGCCGTCGGCATAGTGACACATCGTTTTCTGGAACACTTTTCAAGCAATGGTTCCAGTGCAAGAACCGGATCTGAAACTCAACAAAAGTCAGCCGTTAGCAGTGCCCTCGCAAATCTGGGGCTACCAGCAGAGAAAATCGCCCCGGCAACTGATAAGGTATTGATTGCATTAAAAAATACACTCGATGACGAACGAGGAAAATGGATTTTGGATGCCCATCAACAATCCACTAACGAGTACAGCCTGACCACCAAAACAGAGCAGGGATTCCACCGCTTCATCATCGACCGAACTTTCATCGACGAAAATGGCACTCGCTGGATCATTGACTATAAAACCGGAAGCCACGAAGGCAGCGACACAGATTCATTCCTCAACCAGGAACAACAGCGCTACAAAAACCAGCTCAACAATTACGCCCAACTGTTCAGCCAGTTGGAAGATCGCCCGATACAACTGGGAATCTATTTCCCGCTGCTTAAAGGCTGGAGAGAATGGCCCTTTCTGGCATAAAAACTGCATTTTCCTGTTTGATAAGGACTGCTGACGAGCAAGAATATGAAGACAAGACTATTACACGCTTTACTACTAGCCTCTGGCATATTGATTTACTCCAGCCTGCTCGCCGAGGATGACTACTCTTACCTGGCTTTACCCGAGCCGGAGCCTCAGAACACCTCAAGTGGCAGCGGTAACCCCTTCAAAAATTTCGATATTGAGTTGCTTCCCCGTTTTCACCGTCGCAATTTGCCCGTGAAACCTGAGGAAATGTTGCTGACGCGCAGTTGCGAAGAACTCGACTACGCCATTACCTACCTGCTACCTGATACCTACAACTACAAACCCGGTTTTTATGACGATAATTACCATGGTGCTGCCGTGTGGGGCTCTACCGTTGCCGAATTCACCATCTTTGAAAATTCATGGCTCTACCTACCCTATTCCTGGCTGATTGGATACCTGGAACAGGGACAACAGCACAAGGCTTTTTACCATGTAGAACAGATGAGACGGGCCAAGGCGGTCAAGAACTGCTACGTCAATTAAATACTGAAGTTATGCCGAACGCCGTGAGAGATCTTTGAGATCCCTCGACAGGCTTCGGATGACATCTATTTCTTATCCAGATCGAAGAAATACTGCATCTGTCCCAGCGTGGAACTGTCATGCTCTGCCGGTGCTTTCTGGTCCAGTTCATGGCGGATCTTAGTCGCCAGTTTCTTGCCCAGCTCGACGCCCCACTGGTCAAAAGAATTCACGTTCCAGATCACGCCCTGCACAAACACCTTGTGTTCATACAAGGCCAGTAACGCGCCCAGACGCCGCGGGCTCAGTTCATCCATTAGAATCGCATTCGTTGGCCTGTTACCCGGGAAAATCTTATGAGGCAACAATTCTTTGATACGTTCTTCTGACAGACCTTCCTGCTGCAT
>JABDQZ010000137.1 GCA_013041975.1 Gammaproteobacteria bacterium | reverse complement strand
GAATATCACGAATGATACGTTATTCCCTGGCAGGCGGGAATGCATAAAGGAGAATTTGTCGTTTAATGCCGTGAAAAAAGTCTTTTGATAAAGCCCGGCTTTGGCGCCTTGTTTTCCTGAACAGCATCAGGATTGAAAACATACTTTTGAGGTTTGTCGGGATTGTTTTCAGTCTGTTCTTGCCTGCGAACCGTGTTGCTTGGTTCAATCGGCAGGTTGAATGTCATCAGGTTATTTTCCCGGCGCAGCAAACACAAGCCCAGTTGTTCCATGAACTGTTCATCAATTTCATGAGGTTTGAAAGATTTTTCAAATATTCCCAATACTGGCATATTGGTTGCCTGCAGCTTGATCTCAATCGATCCTGGTACGATAAATAGTCTGATCTGCACCGGAATCTGGCCAGTCAGGTCGAGGCGGGTACCTTTTCTTTGTCCTCTCGAATCGAAGTTCGGTTTGTGTGCCAGACCTACCTTGTTAGCGTGTAATTCATCAATGATTCCGGCTGCAGTGATCTCATTATCGATAATAAAGTTGATGGGTTTGTCGCGCTGACAGAGAAAACTGATTTTGATTTCGGTCAGGCGGTGGCTGCTGTCGGAAGCAATCGTGTATTTACCATGATAGAAATCCTGTTGAATGCCGCCCCCGGGGATTTCGTAGGCGCAATAAACCGGCTCGTCAAGAAAGTTCAGTTCATTGACCAGTTCATTGAAATAAACGTAAACTTTTATAAGCCGTGGATTAATGTGTTCGGCATAGGTTTTTTCCTGCTGGTAGGCAAGATGTTCCTCATCGCTGAGGCGCTGACGTTTTTCATCAGCCTGGTTGTGTACGTCGTCAAGCAGCCCCATTAATTCAGACTCTAGTAGATCAGGCTCATCATCTTGCGACGATAAGTGGCTACCAATGGGTGTTCGCCCAATGTATCGAATATTTTGAAGATCATTTTGCGTGCCGCGTCATCGTTATACTGCCGATCTTTCTTCATTATAGTCAACAGGTTCTCGAGTGCTACTTCGGTCTGACCATTTATCATCTGTCTGGCCGCCAGCTGATAACGGGATTCATGATCATCGGGGTTGGCTTCGAGTTTTTGCAATAACGCTTCATCAGATTCACCATCACCCGCGATTTCGTCAAATTCCATCTGGGCAATCAGAGCAGTCACTTCGGGAGATTCCTGTTGTTCTGCTGGCAGGGCGTTAATTACTGTTTTGGCTTCATCGATGTTGCCCATGGTGGCGCAAATGCGCGCATAGGAAACCAGTACCCGATAATTTTCCGGATCCATCTGGTTGGCCTGTTTGACCATCTCCAGTGCCGCCTCAGCGTTGCCCTCGGCTAACAGGTTTTCTGCCTGATGAATCAGGTTGTCAGATTCGCGCTCAATATGCTTGTCCAGAAACGCAGTGATTTCCGGTTCTGGCAGGGCGCCCATGAATTCATCAACGGCTTCACCGTTTTTGAAGAGCTTGATAGCAGGAATACTGCGAATGCCAAACTGCATGGCAATTTGCTGAGCCTCTTCAGTGTTGACCTTGGCGAGCAGAAACTTACCGCCGTATTCATCAGCCAGTTTTTCCAGAATCGGTTTGAGAATCTGACAGGGCTGGCACCATTCGGCCCAGAAATCCACCAGTACGGGCTGGTGATGCGAGGCTTCGACGACCATGGTTTGAAAATCGGCTTCACTTACGTCGAGAGAAAAAGGTGATGTCATTTGTTGGTTTTCCCGTTGGGTTGTGTTTATTCAATGCGCTAATTATTTCATAGCAGCAGGGCCTTGAAAATCTGCTTTCCAGATCCCATTTGTCTTATATCTGGTCCTGGAGAAATATTAATGTCCAACGCTTTACAAGTAGTCTGTCCGCACTGTAATACAGTAAATCGAGTACCTCAGAATCGTTTGTCTGATGGTGGTAATTGCGGAAAATGCAAACAGCCTCTGATTACCGGTCGTCCATTGGTGCTAAACGAAGCTGCCTTTGCCCAGCATATCAACAAATCCGATCTACCGGTGCTGGTGGATTTCTGGGCTGAGTGGTGCGGGCCCTGCAAAATGATGGCCCCCGCTTTCGAGCAGGCTGCAGGGCAGCTGTCGCCTTTTGTAAGGTTGGCCAAGGTTAATACCGAAGAAGCCCAGAGACTGTCGATGCAGTTCAATATCCGCAGCATCCCAAGTCTGGTGCTGTTTCAGCGTGGCCGGGAAATAGCACGTATGGCCGGGGCGACTAATGCTCAGGGGATAGTAAGCTGGGTAAAACAAAATCTGAATTGACCTGCCTGTTCTTATCAGAGCAGGAACCTTCGGTGCTCGATAGAAAAAAAGTCCCAAGATCCGTTTGAAATCGATAGACATCCCAACCATCTTTGCCGTAGAATTTCGATTCCAGAAAGCGAGAGCTTCAAATCCACTTTGATTGACTGAAAACGTTGGCAACCAGATTCATGGGGGTCAATGTTTCGTGCGGCTTTTTGGGGAGTATCAGGTGAGTGTACCGGCAATTCTAGTGCTTGAGGATGGCACCGTATTCAAGGGTGAATCCATCGGCGCAACAGGTGTTTCAACCGGAGAAGTGGTATTTAATACCTCGATGACCGGTTATCAGGAAATTCTGACTGATCCCTCCTATAAAAAGCAGATAGTCACACTGACTTATCCCCATATTGGCAATACCGGCACCAATACCGAAGATGAAGAATCACTGGGCATTCATGCAGCCGGGCTGATTATTCGTGACCTGCCAATGCTGGCAAGTAACTGGCGCAACCAACTGACACTGTCCGATTATCTTACTGAAAATGGTGTAGTTGGTATCGCCAACATCGATACCCGTAAACTTACCCGTATCCTGAGAGAAAAAGGCGCCCAGAATGGCTGCCTGATGGCAGGAGGTATTGATGAGGCCCATGCGCTGGAACATGCGAAGGCATTCGGGGGCCTGAAAGGCATGGACCTGGCAAAAGAAGTCACCACGCTGGAAAGCTACGATTGGATGGAAGGCTCATGGGAGCTGGAGGGTGGCCATCCGGAACCTTCGGTGGAATTACCAAAACACGTGGTGGCCTACGATTACGGTGTGAAACGTAACATTTTGAGAATGCTGGTTGACCGGGGTTGCCGCGTGACGGTAGTGCCTGCACAGACGCCGGCTTCTGAAGTGCTGGCAATGAAACCGGATGGCGTATTCCTGTCCAACGGCCCGGGTGATCCCGAGCCCTGTGATTACGCTATCCAAGCAATTAGCGAAATCGTCGACACTGGTATGCCGGTATTTGGTATCTGTCTCGGCCATCAATTGCTGGGACTGGCCAGTGGCGCACAAACGGTGAAAATGAAATTTGGTCATCACGGCGCCAATCATCCGGTACAGGATATCGATAAGGGAACAGTGATGATCAGTAGCCAGAACCATGGTTTTGCTGTCGATGCCGATAATCTCCCTGACAACATCAAGGTGACGCACAAATCCCTGTTCGATGGCTCTTTACAGGGTATTCACCGAACAGATAAACCGGCTTTTGGATTCCAGGGGCACCCTGAAGCCAGTCCAGGTCCACATGATGTCGCTCCTGTTTTTGATCATTTTATTGAATTGATGGAAGCCTGAGATAATGCCAAAACGTACCGATCTTAAATCCATTCTGATTATTGGTGCTGGCCCTATTGTGATTGGGCAGGCCTGTGAATTTGACTACTCCGGTGCCCAGGCCTGTAAGGCGCTACGCGAAGAAGGCTTCAGGGTTATCCTGGTCAATTCCAATCCGGCCACTATCATGACCGACCCGGAAATGGCGGATGCCATTTATATCGAGCCAATCAACTGGAAAACTGTTGCCAAGATTATTGACAAGGAAAAGCCGGATGCGCTGCTGCCGACCATGGGGGGGCAGACAGCATTAAACTGTGCACTTGATCTGGTGCGTGAAGGTGTACTGGAAGAATACGGTGTCGAAATGATCGGTGCATCCCGTGAAGCCATTGACAAGGCTGAAGAC
>JABDQZ010000132.1 GCA_013041975.1 Gammaproteobacteria bacterium | reverse complement strand
GGCTATCTGTTTTCAAAGAAACACCAAGACGCGTATTGACAGCGTCAATACGACTGATAGCATCGCTGAGTTTTTGCTTCACTGCTGTTATCTTTTCTTCAACCGCAGCACCATTTTTCAAGGCATTGTTCAAGCCGCGATGCTGAGCCATATACTGTTGTAGAAAACGTAGTGGCTTGACGTATTCCACCCCGTCTCTTTCCTTGGCGGAAAAAGCAATAGATTCGTTAACGTTGGTAACGTAGAGATAGCTAAGAACAATTATGGGAAGCAGCATGGCAAAAACAATCGATAAAAATTTGCTCGCCACGTCAAGATTTCTGAAGAAGTTCAGTTTATGCAACATGCCATGCTGTTCCAGAGATACCTTACCCATGTTGATTTGCTGGTAAAGCTTTTCAGCTTCCTGGATTTCATGAGGTTCAGCCTTGGTACGCACAGACATGTATTCAACCACCTGACCATTGCGCATGATCGGCGTAATATTGGCCTTGACCCAGTAAAAATCGCCATTTTTCGCACGGTTTTTGACCAGTCCGACCCATGTCTTTCCATCCTTGATAGAATCCCAAAGATCCTGAAAAGTCTCTGACGGCATATCCGGATGTCGTACCATGTTATGGTTTTGACCAATAAGCTCCTGTTCAGTGAATCCGCTTATTTCAATGAAGTCCCGGTTAGCGTAGGTGATAGCGCCTTTCAGGTTGGTTCGTGAAACAAGAATTTTTCCTTCTGGATAAGGAATTTCATTTTGCGTGACCGGTTCATTGATTTTCATTGATGCATTTCCGACGGATTGATTTTTCTTGTTAATTTGCCTGTATCTGATTCAGGAAATTCCCGAAAAACAGTTATGTTGATATAACGACTGTCAGAGAAATATCTTTAGAAAATTTTTGACGAAATCCTGTCAAATTTATCAGGTATGATGTAATCAGATAACAGGAATAAAACAGTCAATGATAAAGGAAATCAAACACTACCTGACCATTACATTCAGCTACTGGGCATTCACCATCACCGATGGTGCCATTCGCATGCTGGTGGTGCTCTATTTTCACCAGCTCGGCTATAGCCCGCTGGAAATTGCCCTGCTGTTTCTGTTCTATGAATTCTTCGGCATTGTCACCAATCTCGTCGGAGGCTGGCTAGGTTCACGCATTGGCCTTAATCTGACCATGCATATCGGTATGGCATTACAGATCGTTGCCCTGCTGGCATTAACTGTGCCGACTGAATGGTTATCGGTTGCTTATGTCATGGCGGCACAGGCACTCTCCGGTATAGCCAAAGACCTCAACAAAATGAGTGCCAAGGCCAGCGTCAAACTTATGCTGCCTTCTTCTGAAAATACCAATGAATCTGAAAAACGCCTGTTCAAATGGGTAGCGATACTGACCGGTTCAAAAAACACGCTCAAAGGTGCCGGTTATTTTATTGGTGGTTTTCTACTGGCAACGGCTGGGTTCAAAAGCGCACTGTGGATTCTCGCCAGTGGTTTGTTTATAACGCTGGCGATTACCCTGGTCATGCTTCCCAACCATATCGGTAAAACCAAGGCCAAAACCAAATTCACCCAGTTATTTTCGCGCAGTCGGGAAATCAACTGGCTGTCGGCAGCAAGATTCTTTTTGTTTGGCTCACGAGACGTCTGGTTTGTCATTGCACTTCCGGTATACCTGTCCGCTTCGCTAGGCTGGCCTCATTCACAAACCGGCGCATTTCTGGCCCTGTGGATCATTGGGTATGGCTTTGTACAAGGCTCTGCTCCCGCTTTTTTTCGCAAACATCCGGTATCCGGCAATACCGCTATCATCTGGACATTCGCACTTTCCATTGTCCCTGCCCTGATTGCCGCCGGGCTGATTTATGAGTTGCCCGCCCAATGGCTGCTGATGGGAGGACTCGCCCTTTACGCCATTGTATTTGCACTGAATTCTGCCATCCATTCCTTTTTGATTCTCAACTACTCGGATCATGACAAGGTCTCCACCAATGTCGGGTTCTACTACATGGCTAATGCCGGAGGCCGTCTCACCGGTACGGTTTTATCAGGGTGGGCTTATCAGCAGTATGACCTGGTGGGATGCCTGGTGATAGCCTGCGTGTTTGTCCTGTCAGCCGGGATTTTTAGTTTGCCTTTGTCAGCACACTCTTCCAGTCCCCAGAAGGGATAATCAAAATCACTCTTTGTTCTTAAAATGATATAGTTAACTTCCCAAATGGGAACAAAAACAATCAACTACTGTCAGTATTCCCAAACTGTAAACACACAAATCAAGACAGAATCATGGAGTCCTTGATGACGAATAATAATGACCTGCCTAATGACCTGAAAAGCGCATTTGACCAGGTTAAGAACGCATTACAGAATAAAATCATCGGTCAGGAAAAACTGGTCAATCGCCTGCTGATTGCCCTGATATCAGAAGGTCACCTGCTGGTTGAAGGCCCACCGGGACTGGCCAAAACACGAGCCATAAAAGCCTTGTCAGAATTGATTGAAGGTGATTTTCACCGACTGCAATTTACACCGGACCTGTTACCTGGCGATCTGACTGGTACCGATGTCTACAACCCTCAGGGTGGGGAGTTCATTTTCCAGCAGGGCCCGATTTTCCACAATCTGGTTCTGGCCGATGAAATCAACCGCGCGCCGGCAAAAGTGCAATCAGCCCTGCTCGAAGCCATGGAAGAAAAACAGGTTACCGTTGGGCAGAATACCTACCCTTTGCCAGATCCGTTTCTGGTGATGGCCACTCAAAATCCAATTGAGCAGGAAGGCACCTATTCCTTGCCTGAAGCACAGCTTGATCGTTTCCTGATGCACGTGATTGTTGATTACCCGCAAGCCTCAGATGAAACAGCCATTCTGGAACTGACTCGACTGGAAGCACTACACAACAGCCAACAGCAAACCTCAGCCACTGACTCTCCGCTGTTGAGCAAACAGCAGATCCAGCAGGCCTGTTCTGCTTCATTATCGATGCAAATGACCGATAATGTTCAGCAATACCTGGTGCAACTGGTTCTTGCCACCCGCAATCCAGGCGCATGGAGCAGTGACCTGGCTCACTGGGTCAGCTTTGGTTCCAGCCCACGCGGCACCATTGCACTGGATCGCTGTGCCCGCGCACACGCCTGGCTGGCTGGGCGTGATTATGTTTCTCCGGAAGACATACAGGTGGTTTTTGCCGATACATTACGCCACCGGGTATTGCTTTCCTACGAAGCCGAAGCTGAAGGTTATTCGCCGGATGACTTTCTCAATGCCGTTTTGCAAAGAGTGCCGGTTGTATAAACGGATAATTCAACGCTATGTTTGATCGACTTTTTAAAAGACGTGGATCTGGTCAGGAAACTGCAAGAGCAGTTAACCCGGAATACGTTATCCATGTCACCCTCGATGAACTCATCAACCTGCGCCTGCAGGCACGACACCTGTCCCTGCACAGCAAACTCCCAGCCATGCATGTCATGTCCGGCAACCATGTCTCTCACTTCAAGGGGCGCGGCATGGATTACATGGAATCACGTATCTACCAGGCTGGTGATGACATTCGTAACATGGACTGGCGCGTCACGGCACGAACCGGTCAACCGCATATCAAACTGTTTCAGGAGGAAAGACAGCGCCCGGTCATGATCATGCTGGATTACAACCCGGGGATGTTCTTTGCCAGCCGGGGCAGATTCAAATCCGTTGTCGCTTCCCAGGCAGCTGCCCTGCTTGCCTGGTCTGCACTCAATAACGGAGATCGTGTTGGCGGGCTGATCATTAATCACAGTCACACAGAAATCGCAGACAAGGTCGGCAAGAAAGGTATCCTGGCCTTATTGCATGCGATCGAAAAACACAGTAATCCCATCGAATACCTGCAGACGCAAGCTGTTTCACAACCTCAAGAAAGTGAACGTTTCAGCACAGGACTGCAGCGCCTGGTGCGCCTGTCACGCCCCGGCAGCCTGGTTTTTATATTCAGTGATTTCTACCAACTGGATAATGCATCGATAAAACAATTGTCATTGCTTAAACAGCACTGTGACTGTGTTTTGATTTGCCTGAGCGACCCCTTGGAAACCACACCTCCGCCAGCCAATCGCTATGCGGTCAGCAATGGCAAACAACAAGCTGTTATCAACACAGCGAATCACCAGCAAGTCGAACATTATCAACACTGGTTTGGTTCTCACCGGCAACAGCTCAGGAATGCTGCCCACAAGCTGACCCTACCGCTTATTGATTTGAGTACGGCACAACCACCACTGGATAATTTAAGAAAATATTTCTCATCACGTACACGCGGTAAACCATCACGTTAACTCCATGCAGGCACCCACCGAAACCACGCTTCAGTTACATGATATTCACCTGCCCGACCCGGCAGGCTGGTGGCCGCCTGCACCCGGCTGGTGGATACTGGCGGTGTTGCTTTTTGTACTGCTGATCTGGTTGTCACGTATCGCCTGGCAATGGTTGAAATATCAACACTGGCGCAAACGGGTGCTCTACGAATTCAGTCATTTTGAAACCATTGATGATGTTCAGTTCCTGACGCAAATAACGGAAAAGCTCAGGCAGCTGGCGATAACGGTTTATCCCGAACATGAAGTCGCCAGCCTGACAGGAACACACTGGCTTGAATTTCTCGATAAACATGCTGAACAAAAAGGCTTTACAGAGCAACCGGCAATCCTGATGATTGAAGCACCTTACAGCGGCCAACAGGTTGATCTGAGTTCACAACAAAACCAGCAACTGATTCAGCTGGCAAGACACTGGGCAAAACATAATACCCGTCGTGACAGTTACCGGCGTTTAATGCAAAAAGGTGTCGGCTGATGTCTTTTCTACAGCTGGAATTCGCCTGGCCATGGGTATTTCTCTGCACCGTGTTACCCGTCATCAGTTATCTGTTTATCTCGCCTGCCAGGGAAAGTAATCAGAACGCACTGCTGTTTCCGTTTACGCAGATGCTGGCAAGCATGCAGGCAGACTCTGTGAGTAAAAGTTCGGCGCTGCTCAAATGGCTGGGTATCCTGGCCTGGCTGTTACTCGTAATTGCCGCTGCACGCCCTCAATGGGTTGGCGACAGTATTCAGGTGCCCGTTAGCGGTCGCAGCCTGATGCTGGCCGTGGATATCTCCGGCAGTATGGAAAATGAAGACATGGTAATTAATCGACGCGCCGTTGACCGTCTCACTGCTGTCAAGTCGGTTGCCGGTGAGTTTATTGAAAAACGTGAAGGTGATTATCTTGGCCTGATTCTGTTTGGCAGCAAAGCTTATCTGCAAAGCCCGCTAAGTTACGACCGCAAAACCATTCGGATTTTGTTAAATGAAGCTGTCACCCGTCTTGCCGGAGAAAACACGGCAATCGGTGATGCTATCGGGCTTGCGATCAAACGATTGAAAAAACAACCTCAACAAAATCGTGTACTGGTATTGCTGACCGATGGCGCAAACACTGCCGGCAGCATTGAACCGCTCAAGGCCGCTGATCTTGCCGCCAGTGAATCCATAAAGATTTACACCATTGGCGTGGGAGATGACTCGGTACGCTCATCCGGCATCTTCGGCTTGCGTCTGCGCAAAAGCGATCTGGATGAAAGTACGCTCAAGGCTATTGCCAGTAAAACAGGAGGACAGTTTTTCCGCGCAAGGGATATCGCTGAACTGCAGCAGATCTATCAGATCCTGGACGAGATAGAACCTGTCACCGATGAAAACCAGAGCTTTCGTCCCATTACCGAACTTTACCAGTGGCCATTAGCCATGGCATTCATGCTCGCCCTGATCATCACTGGCCTGAGGAGAAAACAGCATGGCTGATTTCCATTTTCTCAATCCAGAATGGCTGCTGTTGATCATTCCTGTACTGGTAATGTTGTCTCTTTCCCAATTCAAGAAAAGCAACTCCTCAGCCTGGCAAAAGGTCATTGAACCGCAGTTATTGCAGCACTTGCTGCAAAGCCACAACGCTACAGGCAAACCGTGGTTGAAACTGCTTTCAATGGCTGCCGCTTTGATTGCCATTGTGGCTCTCGCCAATCCCGTCTGGGATAAAAAGCCGGAGTCGGTTTTTCAGACGCCGCGGGCACTGGTACTGGTACTGGATTTATCCGCTTCAATGAACGCCGCTGACCTTGCCCCTTCACGCCTTGTCCGGGCTCGCCTGAAAATTCGTGACATTCTTGAACGCTCTATTGAAGGCCAGACCGGACTTGTTGTGTTTGCCGGTGATGCCTTCAGTGTTGCGCCATTGACCCGTGATAATGAAACCATCACTTCCCAGTTGAGGGTGCTAGAACCACGCATCATGCCTGTACAAGGCAGTCGTGTAGACCTCGGGCTTGAAGAGGCAGGAAAACTGCTTGACCAGGCTGGTATTCCTGCTGGAGACATCCTGGTCATCGCCGACGGTTTTCAAAACACCCAGACCGAAATTATTACCCGCGAACTGCATGAACAGGGACACCGTCTCTCTTTCATGGGTGTTGGCACACCTGAAGGAGCCCCCATTAGTAATGGTCATGGCGGTGTCATTCGTGACCGGAACAACACCCCGGTACTTGCGCATCTTGAAGAAGACAGATTCCAGAAACTGGCTGATGCTGGTGGTGGCAGGTATGTGCGCATCGCACTTAATAACAGCGACATTGATTACCTGCTGGGTATGCCTGCACTGAATCATGACAAACAGCTGACTGAAATGCTGGCTGAACAAAACCGCTGGAAGCAAAGCGGCCCCTATATTACGTTATTATTACTTCCTCTTGCCGCACTGGCGTTCAGACGCGGTTGGTTAATGACTGTGCTGCTTGCAATGGTGATCATTCCCCTGCCCAATCCGGCTTACGCCTTCAGCTGGCAGGACTTATGGAAAACGCCCGAACAGCAGGCATCAGAGGCACTTAACCAGCAACGCCATGAAGATGCGCTGAAACTGTCGTCCAACGCCGATGTTCTGGGGAGTGCTTATTACAGACAGCAACAATATCAGCAGGCTTATGATCAGTTTAAACAGTCTCAGGGAGCTGATGCTGAATACAACCAGGGCAATGCGCTTGCCCGCATGGCTAAATATAAAGAAGCTATTGAAGCCTACGACCGTGCTTTGCAGCAGCAACCCGATATGCAGGATGCCATAGACAACAAGGCAGCTATCGAAAAACTACTTCAGGATCAGGAACAGCAACAAGAGCAGCAATCTCAACAGGAAAACGACGAATCTTCTGAACAGCAAGAACAGCAGTCCGCGGACAAAAACCAACAGAAAGATTCTCAATCTGAACAATCGGAACAGGCTGAGCAAAAGCCTTCTGACTCCGGAGAACAAACCAAACAACAGGCTGGTTCGCAACAGCCTGATCCGCAACAGACACAACAGAGTGAGTCCTCATCCAGTAACAACGACTTTTCTGATGCTGCCGAAGCCATGCAAAAGGAACAGCAAGAGCAACAGGAAAAGCAGCCAGAGTCTGACTCAGAAAAGGAATCTGCCGAGCAGTCACAGGCCAAACAAGCCCGCCAGGATGAAGCAGAAACAGAGCCATCAGAACTGCCTTCAGGTCTGGCACAGGAAGCCCAACCGCTGAATTCAGAAGAACAACAGGCCGCCGAACAATGGCTACGACGCATCCCGGATGATCCCGGGGGCCTTTTAAAACGCAAGTTTTTGTATCAGTATCAACAAAGAAACCGACAACCATCCAGCCAGCAAGCCTGGTAGTGGTTTAACTATGAGTGTTTTTAATCAAAATAAGGAAACGACGATTGATTCATTATCTATCATCCCGAGCGATCTTGTATTAATCGCGATTTCAACTAATTATGGCGCAAAAAGTTTTTCGACAAGCTCAAAATGACAATTAATCAAACTATCCTTAAATTTGTAACATTAATATTCCTCTTTGTATTTTCGCAACAGGCGATGGCAAACGTAACTGCCCAGGTTGATCGTAAAACAGCCTATGAGGGTGAATCCATTACCCTGAGTGTACGCGCAGAAAACCTTGCTGGAATGAACAAGCCGGACTTTTCCCCGTTAACAAAGGATTTTGAATTATCCGGCACCAGTCAGAGTTCTTCGATCAGCATTATCAATGGTCGCAGTACCGCATCACAAAAATGGTCTGTACGGCTGCATCCACTCAAAACAGGCAAAATCAAGATTCCTGCACTGCAGGTTGGGCAACTTAAGACATTACCCATCGACATTGAAATTAAACCTATACCTGTACAAACTGGTGCCCCAAAAAAGGGACAGCCACTGTTCATCACCATGGATGTCGACTCTGATGCCGAACACTTTTACGTACAACAGCATATCCCGCTCGTCGTCAAACTCTATTACAAACATGAAATCAGGCAGGGGCGCATCACCGACCCGCAACCGGACAGTGCGTCCCTGGAAAAACTGGGTGACGACACCAGCTATGAAAGCCAATACAACGGACAAAACTATAAAGTCTTTGAGCGACGCTACTCGCTGCTGGTTGAAAAAAGTGGCCAGCTGACGATTCCTGCTGCGAGTTTCCAGGGATACATGCAAAAGCCGCAATCTTACGGCGCTCAGCAAGGCTATGACCCTTTTTCGTCTTTTATGCTGCGCTCACCAGTGATGAACCAGGGACAACCTGTCAGTGTAAGAAGCGAACCCTTGAAACTTGAAATTGAATCACACCCTCCGGAGTTTGACGGCAATCAATGGCTGCCAGCTGAAAACCTGCAACTTGAAGACAGCTGGACCAGCAACCCTCCTACTTTCAGGGTTGGAGAGCCGGTGAGCCGCACCATCACCATAATGGCCAAAGGACTTGTTGCCTCCCAGATCAAGCCACTCGAATTACCCAAAGTCTCATCGTTCAGGCGCTATGCAGAACCGGCTGAAACAGAAACCCGTACAGATGGACAAACGGTCTATGGTGTCAGCCGACGTACCTTCACTTACATTCCAGCCTTCGCTGGCGAGCAGAAAATTCCTCAACTCGATATCAAATGGTGGAATGTGGTCACAGGAAAACAGGACGTGACCAGCCTGCCAGCCTGGGAAATACGTGTTGAAACTAATCCGGCAGCACAACAGGGAACACCTGCTACAAAACCTGATTCTCCCACTCCAGACACTACGGATGCAACTCAACAGCCAACGCAATCGAAAGATCAGACCGGAGCGATCTCGGGATCAACTGAAGCTGATCTGTTAACTGATATCGAGGCATTATTTGATGAGTATCGTTACTGGCTGGCCGCATTTTTTCTGCTCGTCATCGTGCTTTATTTCATACGCCCGAAAAAACGCAGGCATACCCCATCAACAACGGTTGAGGCCCAGCCTGTCTCCGCAGCGTCAACACCAGATACCACATCAAAAAAGCAATTACTGGATAGATTACATCAAGCCTGCGATGGAAATGATATCAATGAAACAGCAAAAGCCCTGCTTGAACTGGCTCGCTTTACCTGGCCTGACACCCCACCTATGAGCATTGGCGCACTGGCCAACAATGTATCAGAAGGAAAAGATGCTCTGCTTGAAATGGATCGTTGTCTCTATTCAGGACTAACGGACAACTGGAATGGGCAGAAAATATGTCACCTGTTTGGAAAAGGTTTTGGCGACAGCAAAACAACAGACGCGCAAAATCCCGTGTTAAAGCCCCTGTATCCGCAGTAATAGTGAGGAAAAACTGATAATTATTGCCTGGCGGGCGTTAAAAATGATTTCCATCCTTTGCGGGTATAGTCTTTACAGTGAGGACACGATTTTTCCAGCTTCTTTTTTTCCCAGTCTTTCATCAAAGAGAGCATCAAAAAATAAAAGACCATAAAAAAAGCGGCTGTCGAAAACAGCGTATAAAATATTTCACCTAGCATAATATTATTCCTCTTCCCCCTGTTTCGATTATAGCAACTTCAAACAAAAGCTAACCCTGAGTAACCAGATGTATCCAGGAAACTTCTCACTAATTGAGATAAGTCAATTAGCATTTGTTAATAGTATGATTTTTAATGAAATTATTTCTGATCGTAAGCCTGCTTGGTTTTATTCTGGATGCTGACTCTGGCTTCATTCATTGAGTCCAGCTTTTCGTATGAGCAGCAATATTTCATCATCAACTGGCCATTCATTATCACGTAAAGCCAGTACTAATTGATAAGAAGTCATGTTTGCATAGGGTTTGGCATACCAGACGGCATCACTTGCAGTTAATGATGCGACATCTGACCCCTCTTGTATAAGAAATTTGATTAACGATATATCGCCGCTGATGACGGCACGATGAAGCAGGCTGAATCGGTTTTCCCCATGAGAATCAATGGATTCACCAAACTGTTGGCCGTGTAATACCAGGCGCTTGATGCGCCGTAAATTCTCGGGGTGACCCGCCTGACCCTGCTTGCAGATCAGGGCATCGAAACCGGCAGCGACAAAACTGTTTCCTTCATCAATATAGGATTGACTGATGCCGGGCAGATTAAAATACCACCAGATAAAATTACCGACAGCCATGACTTTGGAACTGCCGCCAATCTCACAATCGTCCGCATTACCAACACTGGCTGATATCGTGGCAAGTTCCCTGTCCGGAAACTGCTTGAGAAAAAGAAAGGCACCTGAAAACACCAGCAAGATAATAAACAGAAGCCCCAATATAATGACTTTTTTCAAAAAACCACTCTCCTGCTCATACAATAATCATGATTGGGTATCTATCAGCCTTGCAGTGCTGCTTTGACACGCATCAAACGCTCATTGGCCTGTTTCGCAACGCTGGCAACATCAGCATTATCAGAAAGACTGATGACCGCCATTGGGTCCATGAAGACCACATCGCAGCTGTCGTTTTCGTTGTCACGAACCACCACGTTGCAAGGTAATAAGACACCGGCGTTGTCATCAGCAGTGACTGCCTGATTAGCCAGAGGCGGATTACACGCACCCAGAATCTTGTACGCGGGCCTGTCGATATCCAGTTTCTTTTTGATGGTTCCGGCAAAATCTATTTCGGTCAATATGCCGAAGCCTTCTTTCATCAGTTCTGCTGTTACAGTTTCTACAGCCTCGTCGAATGATTTATTTACGGTTACTGAAAATGAATACATGAATTTTCCTATAGTGTTTTAATCGCAATCTTATTTTGCGTTTGCATTGTCGATTCGTCCGATGGCACAACTGACAAAGGACTTGGCTTTTGCAGCAGCAGCCTTGATCCCCTCAGCCGTACCGGTTTCAGGATAGCCGAGCCTGAGCAACTCAGCCGCTACGTCATCTCGACCTGACTCCATACCATCAATAGTGACAACACCTTCTTCAACAGCGACTTCTGCTGAAGTCACCACATCAAGTTCCGCCAGCTTGTTTTTAATGGTTGCCGCACAACCACCACACTTGATGTTTTCTACTGAAATTTGATAACTCATCGGTAAGCCCTCGCTGATTATTTCCAGGTGCGACGATTGATGACATAGCCGCTCATTTTACCCTTGAATGGCAACAACAGCATGCCATCGATGCGGTTGACATCATTTTTTTCCTCGAAACCTTCAATCCCGATCGTCATGGCTTCATGCCCTCCACGAGGCTGATCAACATAGGTACCAAACAGGCGATCCCAGATTGACAGATTGAAACCAAAGTTACTGTTAGCCTCATCATCTTCCACAGAATGATGGACGCGATGCATATCGGGGGTGACAAACAAAATGCGCAATACCTTATCCAATGGCAAAGGTAACCTGACATTGCCATGGTTGAACATTGCCATGCCATTTAGTATGACTTCGAACAGGATAACTGCCACCACCGGTGGACCCAGCGCAATAATAACGATGAATTTGATCACCATTGAAAGCAGGATTTCCAGCGGATGAAACCTTAAACCAGTCGTTGTATCGTAGTCCCTGTCAGCATGGTGGACCCTGTGCAGACGCCAGAAGACCGGTATGGCATGAACGGCCACATGCTGTAACCAGATCATGAAATCGAGCACAATAATGCTGAAGATGACAATGAATAGCGGGTGCCATTCGAGAATCGAAACCAGCCCCCAGCCATTTTTCTGTGCTATCGCAGCCATACCGACAGCGGCTGCCGGGAAGACCACTCTTAATACCAGCGTGTTTAGAACAACAATACCCAGGTTGTTGCCCCAGCGAAACAGGCGCGAGACTGACAGCGCCCTGCGCGGCGACAATGTCTCCCACAGCCACATAAGCATCAATATTCCGACAAAAAAGCCCAGCCGTACGGTCGATTCGTTATTTTCAATAAATTCAAGCATTCAAACAGACACCAATTTCCTGTATAAAATATATTCTAGGCTATCATTAATCACAATTTAACCATTTAAAAACGGATGAGATAATAATGACAATACCAGCCATATCCGGACGCAACCTGGCACTTATGTTTGGTCTCATGGTTTCGCTCTTGATAGCGACAGAACCTGCCCTGGCCCTTAACGTCGAAAATATAGGCAAAGGTCTTGTAGGCAATGAAAGGCTCAAAATGCGCAAGGTTAGAGAATACATGTTTTATTTCGGGATATTCTTCGTGGTACTCGGTGCCATTACCACGTTTTTCAGAAAACATAAATTTGCCCTGCAAAAACGTAGTGATACCCATGCAGCGATGGGGCCATTTGTGATGGTGATTGGCGTTTTAATGATGCTACCCCACTTCTTTTACTAAAACAGGTCTACAAACAATGAAAAAATTCACCTTTCTTTGCAGCGCCTTGATTGCGACTGCTTTTCTGACTGCCTGTGGTGATAGCGAACCAGTCGTAGAAGATAAAACGGACTCTCATGTATGGAAGTCACAGACTGATAATTTACAGACTGCAAAGGATGCGGCAGCTGATATTTCAGCATCTCTGCAGATGCGCGATGAGATGTCTCGGCCACAGGACTAGGGAGGGTGAAAACCAAAACTCCCGCTAATGCGGGAGTTTTTTGCAATTGCGTTTAATTGCTGCTTATTTTCTCAGCAGTTTCAGGGACAGATAGACAAGACCTGTGATAGCTGCCAGCAGCACTGCATGCTCCATACCGGATGCCGGATGCAGGCCCCCATCAGCAAAAACAGCCGCATGATCATGTATACCATGAGCCAACAGGTTTGAAGAAATGGCCGACAGGCCCAAAACCGCAACTGAAGCAATGAATCTTTTCATGATTAAACCACCTTTACCTTGACCAGTTCTTCGCCTTCAGGGTCTGTTACATGAACCGCACAGGCAATACAGGGATCATAACTGTGAATTGTTCTGAGGATTTCAACAGGTTGCTTGGGATCATGCAACTGATGATTATCCGTCAAAGCCGCTTCATAAGGCCCGTCCTGTCCTTGTGTATCACGGGGACCGGCATTCCAGGTTGATGGCACCACTGCCTGGTAGTTATCAATTTTCTGATCCTTGATAACAATCCAGTGAGCCAAGGCACCACGAGGAGCTTCCATGAAACCAACGCCACGTGCTTCTTTTGGCCAGGTGGATGGGTCAAACATGGCATCATTGTGAACACTCAGGTCACCAGCTTTAATATTACCAATCAGGTTATTGAGCCAGATATTCATCTGATCGCCAATCAACTTGGTTTCCAGCGTACGGGCTGCGGTGCGACCCAGCGTTGAGAACAATGCATCAATCGGTACATCAAGCTGTTTCAACACGGCACCAGCCAGTTCAACCGTTGGCTCATGACCCGTTGCATAAAGCGTTAGCACTCGCGCCAGTGGACCAACCTCCATTGGCTGACCTTTCCAGCGAGGTGATTTCAGCCATGAATAGCTGTTCTCAATATCGAGAAAATCATATGGGGGTTTAGGCCCTGAATAATTCAGGTTAGTTTCCCCATCGTAGGGATGCAGGCCCTGATCCTTGCCGACACTGTAGTCATAGTAAGAATGAGAAATGAACTCCTGAACCTGGTTAGGATCATTCAGATCAATCGGGTGAATCTCGTTGAGATTACGATCCAGAATAGCGCCTCCGGGAATAAAGTAGGATGATGGGTCATCCATGCCTTTCTCTGGCATGTCACCGAAGGTCATGAAGTTACGCACCCCGGAACCTTTCTTGAACCAGTCTTTGTAAAAACTGGCAATTGCCAAGGTATCAGGGATATACACATCATTCACAAAAGTCATCATTCGGTTGATGATGTCCTGAATCTGAGATAGTGACAGAATATTCAGTGCTGTTGTGCCACTGCCACCGTTACTCGCCATATCAATACTGATTGGAGAAGGAGCACCGCCCACAACGAAGTTGGGATGCGGATTCTTACCACCAAAAATAGTGTGAATCTGCACAACATCACGCTGCCACGACAGAGCTTCAAGATAATGAGCCACCGCCATCAGGTTGGCTTCCGGCGGCAACTTGTAAGCGGGGTGTCCCCAGTAACCATTGGAGAAAATACCCAGTTGACCGGATTCCACAAAACCTTTGAGTTTTTTCTTAACATCAGCAAAATAGCCCGGTGAAGATTTAGGCCACTTGGAAATAGACTGCGCCAGTTCCGAGGTCTGCTTTGGATCTGCATTCAGGGCTGACACTACATCAACCCAGTCCAGTGCATGTAAATGATAAAAGTGCATCACATGGTCATGCACATACTGGGCACCAATCATCAGGTTGCGAATCAGTTGTGCATTCGCAGGAATGGGATAATTCAGTGCATTTTCAACTGAACGTACCGAGGCAATACCATGTACCAGCGTACACACACCACAGATACGTTGTGCGAAGGCCCAGGCATCACGTGGGTCACGTCCTTTCAGAATGGTTTCGATACCGCGAACCATGGTACCTGCACTTGATGCACCAACAATATTGCCGTCGGCGTCAGTCTCGGCCTCGATGCGCAGATGACCTTCTATACGGGTAATGGGATCTACGACAACTCGGTTACTCATTATTTTTTCTCCTTCAACAGGTGATTGGCAACAACCTCGGTGAGTCCGAGTACCTCAACTTCCATACCATTGTCTTCAATGCCTTCTTCCAGGGTATTTCGGCAAGTCGCACACATCGTGACTACGGTAGTGACATCAAGCTCTTCAATTTGCATACGCTTGCGATGGAAAATCTTCTGCCGTAATGGTTCAGTTTTCTCCATGGTATTAACACCACCGCCACCACCACAACACCAGTTACATGCCTTGTTCTGGGT
>JABDQZ010000130.1 GCA_013041975.1 Gammaproteobacteria bacterium | reverse complement strand
ACATAAGATAGAGCTCCAATGCGACCGCCGACTGGGAATGAGGGGCAGTGAAGCCGAGTTATCCAGTGCTTTCGGGAACCCCATTTTCAATGCTGTACTGCACACACCTGAGTCAACGAACATCGTTATTCGTTGGCAGCGGACAGCCAGTAACCTGGAATTCAGTGTCAGGGATAACGGCCCGGGAATAGAAGCGAAGCACCTGGCACATCTGACTGAACGATTTTATCGTGTCGACAAGGGACGCTCCAAAGAACGGGGCGGGACTGGATTGGGCTTGTCGATTGTTCGTCATGTCGTACAGCGCCACCTTGGAGAAGTTAAGATTGTCAGTGAAGTGGGCAAAGGGACGATTTTCAGTTGCGAGTTTCCACTGGATAAGGTCGTGGAACTGCAAATAGACTGACAAAAATGTACACTATGGGCTCTCTGGTCGAGATGACAACATAGCAATAAAGGAATGTATAAAATGAGTATCGACAGTCAGGCATTTGGTGGTTATCCGTATACACGTATGCGCCGCATGCGCCGAGATGATTTCTCCCGTCGCCTGATGCGTGAAACCATCGTGACGCCAGACGATTTTATCTATCCGGTATTCGTCCTTGAAGGCGAGGGTAACAAGGAGCCGGTTGTGTCGATGCCGGGTGTTGAACGCATGAGTATTGACCTGCTGGTAAAGGAAGCCAAACAAGTTGCTGCCCTGGGAATACCCGCAATGGCACTGTTTCCTGTCACACCGCTGGAAGCAAAAAGCCTGGATGCCAGGGAGGCTTACAATCCTGACGGGTTGGCCCAGCGAGCGGTAAGAGCGTTGAAAGATGCCGTGCCCGAGCTGGGTATCATGACCGATGTGGCGCTTGATCCATTCACTACGCATGGACAGGATGGCCTCATCGACGCTGAAGGCTATGTCATGAATGATGAAACCGTTGCCGTGTTAGTCAAGCAGGCCATTTCCCATGCGCAAGCCGGAGCCGATATTGTAGGGCCATCGGACATGATGGATGGCCGTGTCGGAGATATTCGTGATGCACTCGAATATGAAGGTCATATCCATACCCGAATCCTGTCCTATTCAGCTAAATATGCATCCAGTTACTACGGCCCTTTCCGTGATGCCGTGGGTTCTGCAGGAAACCTTGGCAAGGGCAACAAGTTCACCTACCAGCAGGACCCTGCCAACAGTGACGAGGCACTGCGTGAAGTGGCCATGGACCTGGCCGAAGGCGCCGACATGGTCATGGTCAAGCCGGGCATGCCTTATCTGGATATTGTGCGCCGCATTAAAGACCAGTTTGCAGTACCAACCTATGTCTATCAGGTCAGCGGTGAGTATGCCATGCACATGGCAGCAGTGCAGAATGGCTGGCTGGATGAAAGACAGGTGGTGATGGAATCGCTGACCTGTATCAAGCGGGCCGGGGCTGATGGCATCCTCACCTATTTCGCCAAAAAAGCTGCCCAGTGGCTGAATGAATAGTCTCTGTGGCGACTGATAATTAGCAGATTTTCTTTATCAGCTTTTCCGCCTTTTTCTGCTGGGCCTTGATAATCTTCAGCTCAAGCTTCAGGGATTTTCGCTTGCTGTTACGGTCTTCATCGGCGAGCTTTTTCTCTGCCTTCTTTTGCTTATGCTTTAGTTTTTCCAGTAATTCACGTATTTTATCGCAACTGTCTTCTTTGCCTTCGAGATAGTCGCCCAGTTTTTTTATCAGTTTTTCCAGCCCCATAAGTTACGCTCTCTCCAGAGATTATTCGGGTAAATCCTCACCTTGTTCTGCATACACCGATGAAGCCATACGCCTGGCAAATTTATAGATGCGCTTCTGCTTTTCTACAATATCCACCTCGATAGTATAGGCAGGAATCCGGTTTGGTTCTTCTGCCACCAGCCTTTCGGCTTGATGAATGGCAGCAGATTCAGATAGTTTAGCAATGTCATCTTGCATTTTCATGACAGACTTGGCGACTTCGATATTACTTTGCGATACAGCCTGAATTGCCAGTGATACTGCCCGGTGAATCGTTTTATGAAAGTCGGTCAGAACCTTGTGTGTTGGCTTGCTGATTGAGAACCCAGCGCGGAGACGGCGTTTACCCAGTTCGACCAGGTTGGTTTCGATGGTATCGCCAATATTTTCAAGGTCACCGACAGCCTCCATCAGGGCAAGAAACTCTTCAGTCTGCTTATCACTGAGAGAGCCCTTACTGATCAGTCCCATGTATTCAATAATCTGCTCATAGAGCAGGTCGACATCATCGTCTTTTTCCTTGATCGAATTCAGTTCATTGTTATTGCCACTTAATATGGCCGGCATAATGCGGTCATACATATCCTCAACTTTTTCTCCCATGTGCAGCACTTCCAGACGAACCCGGTCAAGAGCCAGTGCCGGGGTACTGAGTAGTTCATGATCAAGGTATTTTGATCTGACTTGAAGCTCCTCGATTTCCACAACCTTGTCGGGTATCAGTGTTTCCACAGCCTTCGCAATCTGGGTAGTAAAGCCTATAAATATCAGTGTGTTGGCTATATTAAACAGGGTGTGGGCGTTGGCGATCTGGCGAGGCGTTTCAGCGGCGAGCCGATTCAACCCGGATAAATCATTATACGATGGCGACATCAGGGTAACCAGTTCAGCGAGTTGCGGAATAAACATAAGCCACAACAGTACGCCGGCGACATTAAAAATGACGTGCACAGCGGCGGCCCTGACAGCCTCTCGCGGTTTGCCGATAGAGGCCAGCATCGCCGTAACACAGGTACCTATGTTGGATCCGAACGCCAGGGCTATGCCAGCCGGTAGGGTAATAAATCCCTGTGAAGCCTTGACGATGACAATACCCGTGGTTGCTGATGAAGACTGCACCAGACCAGTAAATGCCGCGGCTATCAGAATACCGGTGATGGGGTTTTCCATCTGGATCATCAAATCGAGAAAGGGTTGATAGGAACGTAACGGCTTCATTGCTTCACTCATGATGGTCATGCCGTAAAATACCAGTCCCAGTCCCATCAACATGGTACCGTACTGGCGTGTTCTATCATTCTTGGAAGCAAACATCATGGTAAAGCCGACACCGATCATTAACAGTGCAGCCTTTGTGATTTTGAACGCTACGATCTGGGCTGTAATGGTGGTACCAATATTGGCGCCCATAATTACGCCTACTGATTGAGACAAAGTCATCAATCCGGCTGAAATAAAGCCGACCACCAGCACGGTAGTCACCGAGGATGACTGGATGACAGCCGTGACCCCCGCGCCAGTTGCTGCCCCCATGAACCTGTTGGTGGTCAATTTCGCCAGAATTGACTTCATACGGTCACCGGCAACCGCCTTCAGCGAGGTCGACATTTGTTCCATGCCAAACAGGAACAAGGCAAGGCCGCCAAACAATGACATTGCCATGGTTCCCCAGTGGATGATTGTTTCACTGTCTTCTGCAGCTGAAACATAACCGCTGAATAGCATCAGAAATAACAGCAGCGATATTTTGGTAAATCTGGTGTACATCATTCCATTTTTTCTATAGCCAGAAGCTCAGGGTTCCGTTGTGTCGGATGATGATCTTCTGGATTATTAATAATAAATATAATTAATATGGCATAATATTTCTCACTTGTTGCATTTTATTTTGCCTACCCACGGTTTTCATTGCTTGAAATTAAAAAATATTTCTCAAATTGAACAGGCGGCAAGCCTAGCCCGTCCAGAGTTTTTCAGGTTAGGTTTTGCACTTTTGTTCATTATCCTGATCATCTTCTTTGCCGGTATGCAAATTTCAGGTGTTGCTGGTGGGTTCATGCTGATAGCAGCGGCCGTCATCGGTGGCTACATGGCCATGAACATCGGGGCCAACGATGTTGCCAACAATGTCGGGCCGGCGGTTGGCTCCAGGGCTTTAACCCTGAGCGGAGCGATTATTATCGCCGCAATTTTTGAAGCTTCCGGGGCCTTGATTGCAGGTGGAGATGTGGTCAGTACCATTAAGCAAGGCATTATTGATCCGGGGGCCATAGGCGATGCAGATACTTTCATCTGGTTGATGATGGCCGCCCTGCTTGCAGGTGCGATCTGGCTGAATATCGCAACCTCGCTTGGCGCGCCGGTCTCTACCACACATTCCATTGTCGGAGGCGTTTTGGGCGCAGGCATTGTAGCAGGTGGGGTGGGAATTGCCAACTGGGACAAGATGGGCATGATAGCTGCCAGCTGGGTGATATCACCGGTTCTGGGCGGGGTGATTGCCGCTGCTTTTCTCTATCTGATCAAACGCAGCATTACCTATAAAACGGATATGATGGCGGCTGCCAAACGCATGGTACCAATCCTGGTCAGTTTAATGGCATGGGCCTTTGCAACCTACCTGGTACTTAAAGGGCTGAAAAAAATCTGGAAAGTGGATTTTCCAACGGCACTGGTTATCGGCGCAGCTGTGGCTGCTGTAATCTATGTCATTGTCAGTCCGTTGATCAGACGTGCAGCCAACAGGCTTTCGAATGATAAAATCAGTGTTAATCGACTTTTTAGCACGCCATTGATCTTTGCAGCGGCGTTGCTGAGTTTTGCCCACGGTGCAAATGATGTGGCGAATGCTGTCGGGCCATTGGCCGCCATTAATGACGCTATCCTGCAGGGTAGTGTTATCAACAAAGCAACTATCCCCCTTTGGGTAATGCTGGTCGGTGCCGGTGGCATTGTCGTGGGTCTGGCTCTCTATGGACCCAAGCTTATCAGGACCGTGGGTTCAGAAATTACAGAGCTGGATCAGATGCGGGCATTCTCAATCGCCATGGCGGCAGCCATCACGGTAATAATTGCTTCCCAGCTGGGTTTGCCGGTTTCTTCGACACACATTGCTGTGGGAGCTGTTTTTGGCGTGGGCTTTCTGCGTGAGTTTCTAAAGAGCAGTTATGCAAGAATGATTGATGAGATCAAGTCACAGCATGATGGAAAAGATGAGCCGCAGATAGAGGAATTCCTGCTTCAATTTCAGAAAGCATCTTTGGATGAAAAAAGCATTATGCTGCGGCAGTTAAAAGGGCATTCAGCAAAAGCTGAATTGAGCAAGAAGGAACGAAAAGCGCTGAAAAAACTTTATCGGACTGAACTGGTCAAGCGCTCAGCATTACTGAAAATTGTTGCAGCGTGGATTATTACTGTTCCTGCATCGGGGCTTATGGCTGCCATGCTGTATTTCACTTTTAAAGGTATGATGTTGCCCTAGGGCTTGCTTGATAGTGTATGAATCACCCCTTCCCAGGGAAAGGGAAGGGATGGTCAGGCCTTAGGCCGCATCAGCAACTGTCTGTGGTTGCACGTCATGGGTCAGCAGATATTCAAAAGCGGCAAGCGAAGCCTTGGCTCCTTCACCCATGGCGACCACAATTTGCTTGTAGGGTACCGTCGTGACATCACCGCAAGCATAAATACCGGGCTCTGAGGTTTCGCATTTTTCATTGATGACGATCTCTCCCCAGGGTTTTGTCTCAACCAGGTCACTGACAACCTGGCTGTTGGGAACCAACCCAATC
>JABDQZ010000127.1 GCA_013041975.1 Gammaproteobacteria bacterium | reverse complement strand
GAATATTACAGTACAGTTCGTCCAAAACTGTGCTTAGCGGGCTGGAAAAGCCGGTTGATGCACTGACACGCAATGGCATTGAATACGTTGAACTGCGTTCTCTGGATGTCAATGCCTACCATCCACTGGGTATTGACCAGGTGCAGCTGGATTTTCTTGAGATCCTGATGCTGTTTTGCCTGCTGCATGAAAGTCCTGTTATCGGTGAGCAGGAACGTCACGAGATTGACCTGAATATTATCAACGTAGCACACAGGGGCAGAACGCCACTACTGAAATTGCGTCGCCATGGTGATTTTGTTGCGCTCAAGGAATGGAGCGATGAACTGTTTGAAGGTATGCAACCTATTGCCGAGATACTGGACGTCTGTGCCAACACCAGGCAGTTCAGCGATGCACTGAATTATCATAAGGCCATGATTCAGGATCCCGGCAAAACACCTTCGGCCATCATGCTGGCCGAGATGCGCGAAAAAGGAGAAGGCTTCTACGCCTTCGCCAACCGTATGTCCCAAACCCATAAGCGCTATTTCGATGTGGCCCCGTTAAGCTCGGAACGTCTGCATTTCTTTCAGCGGGCAGTGGATGAATCCCACCGCAAACAGCGGCAGACTGAGGCAGATGACAACATGTCATTTGCTGAGTTTATGCAGGCTTATGAGTCTTCCGGTTTTTAACGCTTCCCACCCCCGGAACTTCTCAACAACAGCCTGTCCAGAAACCGATCAGTAAAAACACGTTTCAAAAAAGCAAACAGATAGGTCGGAACCGTCACCGCATACCTGATTTTTGGTCGTTTACTTTGTAATGCATGAATGACTCGCTTGTATACGGCATCCGGTGGCAGAGTGAAGGGTGCCGCAGGGCCTTCCTTTTCAAGACGTTTTTGCATGGCTTCATACTGTAAGCGATGGAAACTGTTTTGCGGATCTATGTTTTCATGAAACTTGAGCGTCGCATTTTTTCTGAAATTGCTTTCTATGGGCCCGGGCTCTATCAGAGAAAGATAAATCCCCGTGCCGTGTAATTCCTGGCGCAGGGTGTCTACCAGTCCTTCCAGTGCGAACTTGCTGCAGTTATAGGCTCCCCGGTAAGCCATGGCGACGAAACCCAGTACTGAACTGTTGTAAATGATGCGCCCGTAGCCCTGCTTGCGCATCACGGGAATAACCAGGTTCGTCAGCTCATGCCAGCCCAGCAGGTTGGTTTCCAACTGGGCGCGCAATACGTCGCGGCTGAGATCTTCAACGGCGCCGGGTTGGCCGTAGGCGCCATTGTTAAATAACGCATAAAGTTCGCCGTTGGTGATTGACAGGGTGTTATCAACGGCCTTGCGAATGCTGTCACTGTCATCAACATCAAGCTGGATAGCTATCAATCCCTGTTGCTGGAGCCTTTCAACATCTTCAGGCTTACGGGCACTGGCGATCACCTGATATCCATCGGCGTGTAATTGGCGGGCTACATGCAGACCGATACCAGAGGAACAACCTGTAATTAAAATGGACTGTTTTTTTGTCACAACAAACCTCGTGTTGCTTTAAAAAAGGACTAAACTACATTAAAGTTCCGCTATTGTGTCACATTGCTGCAATAGCATGGGTTTCCAGTGAAACTGAAACCTGTAACAGTTATTTTATCGGGGGATAGCTTTTGGACATAGCAACGCTGGTCGGAATTATCGGGGCTTTCGGTATCATTATCGGGGCCATCTTGACGGGAGGCGAACTCGGCCCTTTCATTGATGTTCCTTCAATGTTGATCGTTATCGGCGGTACTTTCTTCGTGACCTTCTCCCAGGTCACGCTGGGAGACTTCCTGGGTTCATTCTCCATTGGCATGAAGTCTTTTCTCTACAAGATCGATGATCCAGTTCAATTGATTGAAGAGTCTGTAGAGCTGGCTGATATCGCCAGAAAAAATGGCTTGCTTGCCCTTGAAGGGCAGGAAATCAACAACGAGTTCATGCAAAAAGGTATTACCTTGTGTGTGGATGGCCATGACCCGGTACTGGTGCAGAAAATGCTCGATTCCGAAGTCAAGCAGATGTTGCAGCGCCATGAGAACGGTATCCGTATGTTTACCAACATGGCCACCGTGGCCCCGGCGATGGGGATGATCGGTACGCTGGTGGGCCTGGTGCAGATGCTTTCCAATATGTCTGATCCGGCAGCCATTGGCCCTGCCATGGCGGTTGCACTGCTGACTACGTTGTATGGCGCCATTATTGCGAATGCTTTTGCACAGCCAGTGGCTGATAAACTGACGCGTGCTACCGAACTTGAGGCCATCAACAGCAAGCTTATCATGGAGACTATCCATGGTATCCAGGAGGGTATGAATCCGCGAGTGCTTGAGCAACTGTTGTCGACCTACCTGCTTAACAGTAATCGGCCAACCGAGGAATAAGCAGAAATGGCAGCCGAAGAAGAATGCCCCAAATGTCCCAAAGGGTTGCCACCCTGGCTGGCGACCTTTGCGGACCTTATGTCACTGCTGATGTGCTTTTTTGTTCTGCTGTTATCTTTTGCCACCATTGATGCAGTGAAATTCAAGAAAATGGCCGAATCCATGAAAGATGCCTTTGGTGTGCAGCGTGAAATACCTGCTGCGGAGATTGTCATGGGTGTTAGTGTCATCAAGCAGGAATTTAGTCCGACGATTGCCGAAGAGTCGATCATCGAACAGGTTCAGCAGGAGACGAGCGATGTCACCAAGGAAAACCTGAAAATGAAGGATGGTGAGTCAGACCAGGAAAAAACACCCGAGCCTGTCGAGCCAACGCCGGAACAACTGGAAAAGCAGGAACTGGAAAAACAGCTTCAGCAGCAACTGGAACAGGAAGCGCAAGAACAGGTCGAAGAATTGCAGGCAGCACTTGATGAGGAAATTGAGTCTGGCCAGGTCAGTGTCGAACGTGAGGGCACCAAGGTAATCATCCGGATTCAGGAAAAAGGCTCATTTGGTTCGGGCAGCGCCAGCCTTGATCCCGGTTTTTTCGAGGTGATGGATAAAATTACTGCCGTTTTACAGGATCGATCAGGGAAAATTGTTGTTGCCGGACATTCGGACAATATTCCAATCCGCACCGGCCGTTTCCGGTCCAACTGGGAACTGTCCTCTGCAAGGGCGGTGACTGTATTACATGCCATGCTGAGAAATCCGAATATCGAGGAAGATCGCATTCTGGTCGAAGGGCACGCTGATACGCAACCACTGGTGGATAATGATACGCCGGAAAACCGTGCGAAAAACCGCCGTGTTGAACTTGTTGTGATCAAGGGAGATGCACAGGATATTGAAAGCACAGAATCAGTGATACAGACCGATGAAGCTGAAGACCCTGTGGAACTACAAGAATTATGATACCGGAGGATGGTAGCCGTGACAGATGAACAGAAAATATCCATTGAGGATGAAAGAAGACGTTTTTTCCGTATTGAGGACCTGGTTCACCTGACCTTCAGAATCATTGATGATACCGAACTGGCCTACAAGACTGACCTTCTGGAAAAGGGATTGGTCGAGCAGTTTATGATTACCTCCAGCCTGGCAGCGGTTACAGCGGATATGTCCGCAACCTTGAGGAAAATCGAAGTGAATGATCCGGATGTGGCAAATTATCTGAAGTCCCTCGATCAGAAGATCGATATGATCGGGCGTGCCTTCATGGTCGATGAAGTCAATACCCACGATAACAAGGCCAGTGCTGTCAATCTGAGTGCCAGTGGTATTGCTTTTCATCATGAAAACGAAATACCGCTGGGTACCAATCTCGAAATCAAGATGTTGCTCATGCCATCCAATGCCGGTGTCCTGACTTACGGGAAAGTCATTGGCAATGAGCCAGCAGAAGAGGCTAATGTTACAGATATCCAGGTCAGGGTTGATTTTACCCATTTGCGTGAAGAAGATCGGGACCTGCTGATAAGGCACGTCATTCGCAAGCAGGGAGATATGTTACGAGAGCGCCGCGTAGCCCGAGAGAATTCCGACATTTCATGACTTCAACTTGCCTCTGCTTGTGGTAGAATCGCGCGTCTTTGGGCAGATTCGTTACGAAAAGAGGTTTTTATGCCTATTTATGATTACAAATGTACCGCTTGCGATCATGAAGTCGAACTGATGCACAAGATTTCCGAAACACCATCGCTGGCATGCCCCGGCTGTGGTGAGGAAACACTGAAAAAACAGCTCTCGGCTGCCGGTTTTCGTCTGAAAGGCTCTGGCTGGTACGAGACAGATTTCAAAAGCGGCGCCAAGAAAAACCTGGCTGATTCAGGCCCGTCTGATACCGGCGGTGGTTGCGGAACCGGTGGCTGTAATTCCTGCGGTTAATGTCTGAAATCGTTAATTTTTGTTCAGGCCGCTCTCTAGGCGGCTTTTTATTTTGTTGATAGGGTAAAACTTGCGCACTCATTATTTTGGTGATGTCAATGCAGCAAACATTGATCAGGAAGTCGAGGTCTGTGGCTGGGTAAACAAGCGCCGGGATCACGGCGGTGTAATTTTCATTGAC
>JABDQZ010000181.1 GCA_013041975.1 Gammaproteobacteria bacterium | reverse complement strand
CATCACCAAATATCAAAGAACAGTTGTCTTCGTAGTAGAGTAGATTATCAACTCCGGAATACCCTGGGTTCATGGAACGCTTGATCACATAAATATTGCGCGCCTTGTCGACATCCAGAATCGGCATGCCGTAAATAGGGCTGCTTGGGTCAGTTCTGGCAGCTGGATTAGTGACATCATTGGCACCAACCACCAGCGCTACATCAGCAGTGGGAAACTCCGGATTGATCTCATCCATTTCCAGTACATGATCGTAGTCTATATCGGCTTCGGCCAACAGCACGTTCATGTGGCCCGGCATGCGACCGGCTACCGGATGAATGGCAAACTTGACTTCCACGCCACGGGCTTCCAGCAGTTCCATGAATTCCTTCAGGGCATGCTGTGCCTGTGCGACAGCCATACCATAGCCCGGAATAATAATGACCTTGTTGGCATCTTCCATCCAGTAAATAGCATCTTCGATGGAGGCTGACTTGACACCTTTCTGAACCGCCTGGGCTGCTGCACTGGACTCTCCACCAGCCTCTGAACCAAAACCACCAAATACGACATTGATGATTGAGCGGTTCATGGCCTTACACATGATGTAAGAAAGAATCGCGCCAGAGAAACCGACAATCGCACCGACGATAATCAACAGGTTGTTTTGCAGTGTGAAACCAGTCGCTGCTGCTGCCCAACCCGAATAACTGTTAAGCATGGAGATAATCACCGGCATATCGGCACCACCGATGGGGATAATCAGGGTAAAACCAAGAATAAAGGCCAGAGCAGTCATGATAACCAGTGAATTGATACTGCCTGTCATCGCAAAATGTACGCCGAAACCAATAGTAACCAACGCCAGCAAGGCATTAACCGCATGTTGCCCCTTGAAGATAACCGGAGCACCGGAAATGAGTCCCTGCAACTTGCCAAAGGCAATGACAGAACCACTGAAAGTAATGGCACCGATGATAATACCGGCTGACAATTCTCCCATCAGAACAGCGTTCAGCTCATTGGCAGCCTGTTTGTTAAGGAAGGTTCCGATGGCCACCAATACGGCCGCCATACCGACAAAACTGTGCAGTGCCGCAACCAGTTGAGGCATCGCTGTCATTTCAACGCGTGCTGCCATGACTGAACCGATAACAGCACCAGCGGCTACACCGGCGATAATGAAACCATAAGACTGTACTTCTGTGCCCATCAAGGTGGCCACAATGGCGATAGCCATACCAGCCATTCCATAATAATTACCATTGCGGGCAGATGCTGGGTGAGTAAGGCCCTTGAGCGCGAAAATAAACAGGATCGCTGAAATCAGATATGCGATAGCCTGGCCGTTTGCAGATAATTCCATCAATCAGCCCTCACTTCCTGTCTTTTTTCTTGAACATGGACAGCATTCTGTTGGTGACCAGAAAACCGCCGAATACATTTATGGAAGCCAGTAACACGGCAAAGAAACCGAAGATTTCAGCAAGACCGCCTGCCTCTTCCAGACCGGTAACCAGCAAGGCACCCACAATGACAATGCCGGAAATGGCATTGGTCAATGCAACAAGCGGTGTATGCAATGAGGGAGTGACACCCCAGATAACGTAAAAGCCAATAAAGCAGGCCAGTACAAAGATATATAAAGCAACAAGTGTTTCAGGCATTTTATTATTCCGGAAAGTCTTTATTCAGTCAGTTTCGACGAGTTCAAGAGGCCTTAACCAGGGCCGTCTCGGTAATTTCATCTTCTGCAAAGTTTTTCATTACCAGTTCATCATCGGTTTTGTCGACCATGATTTCGATCAGGTTGGCAATATTACGTGCATAAAAAGCACTGGCATCTGCAGCAATCATGGATGGATAGTTGGTATGACCAATTATGATCTTGCCGTCATGGACAATCACTTCATCTGCCTTCGTCAAGGGACAGTTACCACCATTGGCAGCAGCCAGGTCAACGATCACAGAACCATCACGCATGTTGTTGACAACATCTTCAGTGATTAATGTTGGTGCCGGACGACAGGGAATCAGGGCGGTGGAAATAATGACATGCGCTTTTTTCAGTTCTTCAGCAAGCAAGTGCTGCTGTTTTTGCTTGGCTTCTTCTGACAGTTCCTTGGCATAACCACCTTCACCACTGCCACTTTCACCGATATCCAGCTCAATTGGCTTGGCTCCCAGGGAACGAATCTGCTCGTTCACTTCCGGCCTGACATCATACGCAAAAACGTCTCCACCCAGACGCCTTGCCGTTGCAATAGCCTGTAAACCAGCCACCCCCACACCCAGAATAACGATGCGAGCCGGTTTGGCAGAACCTGCTGAAGTCATCATCAAGGGTACGAATCGACCGTAATGCACAGCAGCTTCAAGAACGGCACGGTAGCCAGCGATATTGCTTTGAGAGGACAGCGCATCCATGGGCTGGGCACGTGAAATCCTGGGCACCTGCTCCATAGCCATATAACTGATATTTCGAGTGAAAATAGTTTGGTGCACGTCATCATCTTCACACGACTCTATAAAACCGATACCGGTAGCCTCTTCGCGCATCAAGTTAACTTCTTCGACCGTAGGCTTTCTGACCTTGACAACGATATCCGACGAAAATGCAGTCTCCTTATCGACAATCGTGGCTCCAGCTTCTTCATAAGCTGCATTGGAGTAATGTGAACCGATACCTGCACCGTCTTCTACAAGAACTGCAAAACCTTTAGATACCAGCTTCTTAGTGACTTCCGGCGTGCTGGCAACCCTGCACTCGCCAGAGACATGTTCTTTTGGTACACCAATTTTCATCGTGTTCAGCTAATCCCGTTTTATTGCTACCGCTCAAATTGACGGCACAGAATATACATAATTGGGCTGTTTTTCCAGAATAAGGACAATAATTACGATCGAATTGAAAATTCTGCGTTTTTTCTAAAGGTTTTTGTCGTCGTTCCGCTAACTAATTAAGTATAAAAAGATTAAATATATCATGAGCAAAACAATGAAATTTTTTATTCTGATGCTGCTTTTTCTGCCCGTTTTGGTAGTTGCCCAGGTGATTGAGCTTGAGACCAGTGAACGCTATGCTGCTTCAGCAAGCTTTCTGGAGGGCGATGCTGACAAAAAAGCGTTACTTATCCTGCATGGCTTTTTACAGACCCGTAATTTTTCCACGGTAAAACGCCTGGGTGACACACTGTACGAATCCGGTTTTAGTATACTGTCACCAACGCTGTCACTGGGCATGCATCGACGCCAACAGAGCATGTCCTGCGAAGCGATTCATACCCACTCCAGTCAGAGTGACGCTGCCGAAATAAAGCAATGGATTGACTGGCTTACTGAAAAAACGGGTAAAAAACCAACATTAATCGGCCATAGTTCCGGTTCCATCACTTTACTTAATTACCTTGATATTTATGGCACTGATGGAATCGAAAAGCTGATTTTGATCAGCATGTCCCCATTTACTAATGAAATTGAGCCCGTGGATGAAAAGAACCTGAAGTGGGCTCGTGATGATCTGAAAAGTGGTTACGATTCTCTCTATACATTTAAATTATCCTATTGTGACACCTATCCATCGACTTCCAGCGCCTGGTTGTCATACAAGCAATGGGATCAGCAAAAACTCAGTGAACTGACCGTAAAGTATTCAGACCTGATTCATGTCATCATTGGCACCAGTGATAATCGACTGACAATGGAGTGGCGCGCTCTGCTGCAATCCAAAGGGGTTAAGATCTCTTTTATTGAAGGCGCCAATCACTTTTTCGATCAGGCTCACGAGTTTGATCTGTCCGACACCATGGAAAGTTTGCTGGACGCCGACTAATACCTTCATGTCTTTAACCATCCGACAATATGCCTTGCTTTTTGCTCTCGTGACGATTGGCATGATTGTCATTTTTGCTCTTCAATCCTGGTCTGAATTCACCAGCACACGTGAAAACATTAGCCATTCGCAGGAACAGGCCGCATCAAGAGAACTCAAACAAAAAGTTTCCCAGGTAAACAGCGAAATTGCCAATAAAACCAGGGAATTCAGCCAGTGGGAAGAAGTTCATCAGCAGCTGTCCAACAGCAATTTTTTCAGCTACTGGTACAGTCTGCGCCTCAAACAGGCCTCACATAAACTACAAAGAATTGTCACCGACCTGATGCTCTATGACCCGTCAGGTAAAGCACTTGCCGAACTTTCAGAGAACTCGCTTCCTGTGCAACTGGAAAGGTTGCCTGAACAAGGCCTGTATTATTTTGAAAGCCCTGATCAACAAATTTACAGTCTACCGATTCACTCTAGTGTCGACCAACAGATTTCGGGCTATCTGGCAGTACGAATCAACCTGACCCGTCTTCTGATAGAGAATTCCAGTTTTTATTACCTGCAACCAGAAAAACTGCTGGTTACAGATAAAAAAACTGGCACTTACAGCGATTCCCTGTCCCGCGATTTTTTTCTTTTCGAAACAGTACCAACCCCCGAAATCCAGTACCTTGAAAAGCAGCTCTACGCTTCGATACAAAAACTGATTTTGCTTGTCATCATCCCCATGATGGTGCTCTATGCGATGCTCGTCTATATCGTCACCGTCCCCATCAATGGTATCACCCAGTTTATTTCCAGGCTCAGGAATTCTCGCGAAATTGACAACAGCAGTGAGTCCAAAAATTTTTTTCAGGTAAGAGAACTAAACGAAGTTTATAATTCACTGTTCCATTACCACTCAGACCTTTACGACACGCATGCTGTCCTGGATCAGAAAAACAAGGCCTTGTGGGAACAGGCGCATCATGATGCTCTCACCGGTGTTTTTAACCGTCGTGCTTTTGACGACCAATGGCAAAACCTCAATGATTTATTGTCCGAACAACGTGTACATGTCAGTTTCCTGCTTTTCGATATCAACCTGTTCAAATCTATCAACGACACGCACGGCCACCAGGTTGGTGATGAAGTCATCAAAGCGATAGCACAATGTATTAGCTATGCTCTAAGAAAAGGGGAACACGTTTTCCGTCTTGGTGGTGATGAATTTGCCATTTTCCTGATTGATACCACGGCTCCCGCTGCTGTCGAAATTGCACAACGTTGCCTGGATGAAATTGCCGCTTTTAACTTTGCTGCTGTCGATATGCCAGAACCGGTACGTGTCAGTATTGGTATTTCACAGGCACAGGGTGGCGATAAAAATGCTTTCGAGGACCTGCACTGGCAGGCAGACGCCGCCATGTATGCGGCCAAGCGCCCTGGCGCTTCAGATATTGTTATTTATTCAGATGAAATAACACAGGGATCCAAAGGACTGCTTTCAAGCTGGCTGTCCAACACAGTCTATCAGGCGATTGACAAAGGCACTGGCCTGCAGCTGTTTTATCAGCCCATAGTAGATTTCAGGGATAACAGGGTCAGCTATTATGAAGCACTGGTACGCATTATCGCCAATGGTGAAATGATTTCACCCGGCAGTATTTTCAATGTCGTTGAGGCCCGTCGTTTTGAAATCGAACTTGATCAGGCCGTTATCAGGCAGCTTGAAAAAGACCTTGAAGCTGGAAAAATCCCGGAAGATACAGGCGTTTCACTCAACCTCTCCGCGCAGACAGTGACAAGAGCTGAAATTCTGGACTGGCTACAACCGCTGCAACGTTTTACCGACAAGCAAAAGATCGTACTTGAAGTCACTGAAACCGCGGTGATTGACGAACTTGGGAGAGCTTCCGCCTATCTCGAGAAACTCAGGGAAACGCAGTTTGTTATTGCACTTGATGATTTTGGCAGTGGTTTTTCATCGATTAAACACCTGGCAAGCATGCCAGTAGATATCGTCAAATTCGATATCACCATCGTACAAGGCCTGCTGGATGAAAGTCAGCGTGTGATGGTTTCAGGTCTTGCTCAAATGATATCTGAAGTAGGTCATGTACTGGTCGCAGAAGGCATCGAAGATACCGAATTACTCGAGATCGTTCTGCAAACCGGCTTTCATTTTGGTCAGGGGTTTCTTTTTGGTCGCGCTGAAGCTGAACCAGCCCTTATCCCTTCTGAAAAGCTGCTGGAGTATTTCCCCTCCTAACACTGCTCCCAGGGGAGGCCGCGAAAACGCCAGCCACCCAGGGTACTGCGCTGATAGTTTTCATCCCTTTCACCTTCAAAACCTTCATCGATATGATAGATATTTTGCAGACCTTCATCGATCAGTAAAATACCAGCCTCATGTGAACGCTTGCCACTGCGACATATCAAGATGACAGGCACCCCTTCATCGTCCTCTACAGAAGAAAGACCTCCTAACATCAATTGACGAATGTCTTTCACAAAATCCGGATTAATATCCCAGTCCGGTTCATCAATCCATGCCACATGCACTGCACCTACAGGATGCCCCACAAACAGATACTCCATCGAAGAACGAATATCCACGAGTACAGCCCGTGGATTATCCTGCATTAACTGCCAGGCCTGTTGCGGGGATATTTCCTGAAGCGTATGTTCTGACATATCAAAACCCTGCTAAATGATGTTTCGATTAAGTATAGACAGTGGTTGCAGAAACAAACCACATAGTTCTGACTGACTAGTATTGAGAATGAACTAAAATCTTTAGCACCAGCTGGCCCCTTCGAGGTGCTCTTCCCTTTCAAGCAATTCAGTAATATTGGCTTCGACAATGCGATAACCCACATTGCCATATAACACCTGCCTGCCTTCATTCAGAACAAAACAGGGACTGCCCTGAACACAATATTGACGCTTGAGTTCTTCATCCTGATAGAGCTGTGCATAGGCTTCGCCATTTTCTATCAGCGCAAATACCTGGTCCCAGTCGATACCCATCTCTGTCACCAGTTTTCTGAGCACCGCAAATTCTGCAATATTCCGATTGAATTCAAAAAATATCCTGCGAACATTCCACATCAGACTCTCAAAAACGGTGCGTCCTCCCAGGTCTTCGTGACATTGTCTGTCAATGGCTCCTTTTCCTGCAGCAGCCAGACAGCCTTGAGTACCACATGGGCAGTAATGGATGTCATCGGCTTGCATTCCAGCCACAGGGCATTACTACAGGAGACATGAGACCATTGAACAGCAACCGTTTGCAAATGCTGATTGAACCCTTCATAGCCACCTTTTTCAGCCCAGTTATTATCAATATTGTTTTGCACCGAGCCAAAAATAGGAATGAACCGATAGCGTAACTGGATCTTGTCGCCAAACTGCTGTTCCAGTTCATCAACACGCACCTGGCCACCAAAAGCCCAGATACATAGTACATCACTGAAATAGTCAACCGTTACCATGACTCTGTCACCAATCGATAGCTTGCGTTAATACTTGGATTTCATCAAATCCAGCATTTCCTGCATCAGCTTTTCGATATTGGCGAGACGCTCTTCCACACGTTGCATATGCTGCTGCTTTTTCTTCATCATTTCCTGCTTCTGGGCCTTCCTCTCGGCCTGGTGTTTTGCTCTCATTTCCTGCTTTTGGGCCTTCCTCTCAGCCTGATGTTTTGCCCGCATGTCCTGCATTTTTTGCATTTTCTGCTGCTGAACCTGCATGCGTTGCTGCATCATTTCAGGATTCATCGCAGGTGGAGCCGGGTATTGTCCATTTTGCATGGGAGGCTGGCCGTACATCATCGGGCCAGGCCCCATACCATTCTGGGCCAGTGCATTAGCGGACAACAGCAACAGGGCAGAAACAACGAACGATTTAAGTTTTGCGTTTTTAAACATTTTCATTCTCCGAAAGTAAGAAAAAATTTCATTAAACTTACTATAAATCCCCACGTCACCACAAACAAAAAGACCTGCCGAAGCAGGTCTTTTCTGATGAAGGCCTGAAGAGCCGGGTCAGCCAAAAATATCATTGGTGATATTGGTGAACCAGCTGTGGGCATAAGAGGCCTCACGCTTGAGCGTTTCATCATTGGCATCACCTGGCGTCAGACCACCGCTAACACTGGTGATCTTGCTGCCAGACTCATTCAGGCGATAAACCGCTGCCACTGAGATGCCGTACTCATGTCCGACGATGGAATAGCAGGTATTCACGTAGGAAGGCGTACCAACTTCTTGACCATTGAGCATGGAAATGACGGCAGCTGCGGTCACCTTGGCCTGGCTGTTGGCTGCATAACCGGATTTTGGCATGCCAGTCGCAACAGAAGCATCACCAATCACATGGATACCCGGATGAATGGTTGATTCGAAGGTTTTCAGATCAACCGGACACCAGCCCTTATCATTGACCAGACCTGCAGCAAAAGCAATCTTGCCGGCTGTCTGGGCAGGAATGACATTCAATACATCCGCTTTCACTTCACTGAAACCGGTAGTGGCTGTTTTACTTGCCGCATCAATTGACTGCAGAACATTATCATCGGAGCCTTTTGGCGTACCTTGCCACTCGATCATGGAATTGTCTGTCTTATAGCCATACAGACGCTCCCAGCCCTGGGTAAACAGCCCCATTTTGGAAAACTTGGGCTTGGGATCAAGAATAATGATTTTGGACTTCGGTTTCTTCGCTTTCAGGTACATTGCAATCTGTGATGCACGCTCATAAGGCCCGGGAGGACAACGGAAAGGATTCGGTGGTGGGCAGATACATACCGTGCCACCATCCTTCATCGCCTTGAGCTGATTACGCAGTGTCATGGTCTGCTCACCGGCTTTCCAAGCATGTGGGATATGGTTGGCGACCTTGGCGTCATAACCATCGATACCATCAAACTTGAAGTCAATACCTGGAGCAACGACACAACGGTCATAAGACAGTGCTTGCCCCCCGGCTGTTTTAACAACACGCTTGTCGGCATCAATACTGGTTACTGTATCGTTGATGACGTTAATGCCATGAGCGGCCAGGCCGGTATAAGCAAAACGGATTGAGTCAATACTGCGCGAACCGCTCAGCACTTCGTTGGACATGTAACAGGTGTAGTAATGCTTATTGGCTTCAACAATCGTCACATCAATGGAAGGATCAGACATCTTGATATATTTCGCGGCAGTAGCGCCACCGGTACCACCACCGACAACGACCACCTTCTTGCTTCCAGCCATGGCCAGATAGGGCGTACCGATCATGCCTGCTGCTGTTGCAGCTCCGGCCGCCTGAATAAAACCTCTACGAGTAATTTTCATTTTTATTTCCCTTTCAATTCTTTAAAAAAGCTTATTTCAAACGACCGGGTACACGCTTGTAACCGTCAGCTGAGCGGCTGCCATAAAAATGGCTCAGCGAATGCGCGACAGTCGCATTGCTTAGCTCAGGGTGAGCTTTCGCCAGCTTGTCCATAGCTTTTTTCATATCTTTTTCAGGGTGGTTCATGCCATTGAGGTAATCGGCGGTTGTCCATTCCACGTAAGGCATCCATTGGCCAGCCAGTGGCACATCTTCAATGGAAGTGCCGCCATCTTCATGGCATTTCTCGCAGAAATCTTCATGAAGCATCTGTCCCTGTTTGGCTTTAGGCCCAACTGCAGCCTGTGTCCAACCCTGGAAGCTCTGTTTGGAATAGAAGTTTGCAATCTGCTCCAGTTCACCATCCGTATAGCCTTTAACTATACGCCCCATGATAGTGCCGGAACGGTTTCCTGACTTGTAAGCCTGCATGGTTTCCAGCAGATAATCCGCTTCCAGACCGGCAATGGTTGGCGCTGATGGACCATGGCTATTGCCATTTGTTCCATGACAGCCGGCACAGGTGTTGGCCAGCATACTGTCGGTGGCGCCCATTTGCAGTTTTGGTTTGGCCGGTGCCGCTTTTGCAGGAGCTGGCTCAGGTGCTTTCTGGGCTGCCATATCATCAGGTTTTTCCTGAGACGCACAACCCGCAATCATCGTTGCTACTAATGCAGAAGTAGCCAGGATTTTAAATTGCATATTTCCCCCTGGGTGGTTGGATAATTATTATGTTTTTGAACTTCATCTGCCGATTATTTTTCTGGTTATAGGAACCGGCAAACGAATAGTTGAAGTCTGGCAAACTTTAAGGAAATTACAAACAGCAAAGGCTTATACAAGCAGCTTCTAATATTACTTGAATACTCATCGGGATATGCTTTACTCAAATAGTCGACCGGGATTTCTCAGGGATTTCTTCATAACATGAGTTTATCAGTAATCAGCGACCCGCTTCTACTGCTTCAGTATTTGCAGGCCAAACAACTGGCAAACGGACATATTTCCAGTGACGACATCTCCATGCTGGCTGAAAAGCTGTCACT
>JABDQZ010000121.1 GCA_013041975.1 Gammaproteobacteria bacterium | reverse complement strand
CGGACGCTGGAAACAGCGTTATTGGGGAGATATTTTATTACTGCCTAAGCTGTTGCAGATGACGAAAAAGGTTTAACGTTTTACGTATTTCCTTGGATTAATGTATTTGCCGTTTCTACGAACTTCGAAATGCACATGAGGACCTGTAGAGCGTCCGGTAGAACCCAACAATGCAATTTTGTCACCCTTCTTGACCATATCACCTACTGACACCAGGTTTTTCTTGTTATGTGCATACAGCGTAGAATAACCGTCAGGATGTTTAATCTCGATCATGTTGCCAAAACCTTTCTGGTATTCGGACCGAATGATCAGGCCTGACGCTACGGCTACAACATCAGCACCGGTCTTGCCGGCATAATCGTAACCACGATGAAAATTCTTTTTACCGCTTTTTGGATCGATGCGTTTACCAAATCGGGAAGACAGCCAGCCTTTGACAACAGGCCGCCCGGAAGGGGTGATTTCTTCGTAGAGTTTGCCAGTGGCAATCAACTCTTCCAACAGATCCAGCTTTTCCGTTCTGTCCTCGATAAGCTGATTGAAATTATTGACATCCGATATGAGGTCCTGAATATCGCGGGAAACGGCGTTATCCGGGGTGGCAATACCACCAATGGCAGGCTCTTGTGAGAAATCGAATTCATCACTGTCTAACTGGGCAACATCAACCAGGCGATCACCGAGAGCATCAATGCGTAACATCTGTGCCTGCAACGAACCAATGCGGATAGAAAGTGCATCCAGATGTGCCTGTAACTGGGCTTTTTCTTCCAGCAAGACTTCGCGGTCAGCAACCAGAACCTGCTCTACATCGGCATAAGGCTGCTGCTCTGCAACAGCCGCTTGTTGTTTGCCAAAATAGTAACCGGCACCCACAGAAATACCCACCACCAGGAAAAAACCGGAAATAAACAGGCCAAGCGCACTGGGCATGCAGATATCGATACTGCCTTTTCTTTTGCAAAAATTGTTCAGCAAAATTAGATTCATGCTATAAACCTGAATATGAAATACCGCACATTAAAAACAGACCGCATCATTAAAAACAGTGCACATCTGCAGAAACTCATCCAAAGCAGCCACGACCAACAACAGATATTCCTGAAAATCAAGGAGTTACTGGAGCCCCAACTGGCTGCACATTGTATATCCACTCACTATTCAGGGCAATCCCTGAAATTGTTTACCGACTCGTCAGTGTGGGCAAGCCGCTTTCGTTTTCAATCAAAAAGTTTACTGAAAAAACTTTACGACAATCACCTACCAGTTCACAAACTGGATGTGAAGGTGATTCCGGAATCACGACCACCTGAGCCACGCAGACATCCTGCCAGGCGTATTTCAGAGAAGGCGGCGCAATCCCTGATTGATACGGCAGCAACAATCAATGATGAAAAACTTGAAACTGCTCTGAGAAAACTTGCCGATAGCGCCCTGAAAAAAAAACCTGATCAGTAAGCCTGCACTGGTTTCATATAGGAAATAGGCGCGGTACTTTCATCCTCAAACGTCACCTCTTCCCAGGCATCCGTCTGAAGAATCAAAGTTTTCAGCAGCTTGTTGTTCAAGGCATGGCCTGACTTGCTACCGGAAAAGGCACCAATAAGGCTGTGTCCGAGCAGATAAAGGTCGCCGATGGCATCCAGAATCTTGTGTTTTACAAATTCGTCTTCATAACGAAGACCATCTTCGTTCAGCACGCGATAATCATCAACGACAATAGCATTTTCCATACTACCGCCGAGCGCAAGATTGCGCTCACGAAGCGTTTCAATATCTTTCAGAAAACCAAAGGTTCTTGCTCGACTGACCTCTTTAACAAAAGAGGTGGAGGAAAAATCAATCGATGCAAACTGTGGGCGCTGGTCAAAGGCCGGGTGCTTGAAATCAATATCGAAGGAGACCTTGAATCCATCAAACGGCTCGAAGGTTGCCGTTTTGTCTCCATCGCTCACCACGACTTTCTTCTTGATACGAATAAAACGCTTCGGCGCATTCTGTTCTTCAACACCAGCAGATTGAATCAGGAAAACAAAGGGACCGGCACTACCATCCATGATGGGCACTTCCGGAGCACTGACATCAACATAGGCATTGTCGATACCGAGACCGGCAAAGGCAGATAGCAGGTGCTCAACGGTTGATACACGCACGCCGTTCTGTTCCAGTGCAGTAGACAGGGTGGTGTCGCCCACATTATCAGGGCATGCCTTGATATCGACAGGCTCATCCAGATCAACACGACGAAAGATAATACCGGTATCAACGGCAGCAGGTCTGAGCGTCAGGTAAACCTTCTCACCTGTATGC
>JABDQZ010000119.1 GCA_013041975.1 Gammaproteobacteria bacterium | reverse complement strand
ACATACATGTGGGTCAGTTCAACGTCACTGTAATCTTTTTCAAAAACTTCAATGGTTTTTTCGCGCCATAGTTCGGTGCATTCCAGCACGTTGGCCTTATCCACTGAACAAACACGGCTGCCACGCTTACGGGCAATATCACCAGCAACACGAACAATACGATCAATTTCTGACTCGGCATAAACCAGTGTATTAAAGCCCTGCTTTTCACCGCTCTCCAGTTCACGCACACCACGAGGCTGACCAAAATAAATACCACCGGTCAGTTCACGTACAATCATGATATCCAGGCCAGAAACTACATCAGCTTTCAATGTCGATGCATCCGCCAGTTGCGGATAGAGAATAGCCGGGCGCAGATTGGCGAACAGATCCAGTTCTGAACGTAATCCGAGCAAGCCTTTTTCGGGGCGAACCGAGATATCGAGTGATTCCCACTGTTGTCCGCCTACGGCTCCCAGCAGGATGGCATCGGATTCTTTCGCCAGATCAAGTGTCGCATCCGGCAGTGGATGGCCTGCCGCATCATAGGCAGCACCGCCAACCAGGGCTTCATCCATCTCAATATCCAGACCGTGATCGTCGCGCAGGGTTGCCAGTACTTTAACTGCTTCCGTGACAATTTCCGGACCGATGCCATCACCGGGTAAAATCAGTATGTTCTTGCTCATAATTAAACCTTATTTTGTTAAAACAACCAGGGCTCTATCTGCTTGCGCTTTTCTTCATATTCACGAATCACATCAACATGCTGCAACGTCAGCCCGATATCATCGAGACCTTCCAGCAGACAATGTTTACGGAAAGGATCAACATCAAACGTTATCTGAGTGCCATCATCGAGATTGATCGACTGTTGCTGTAAATCAATTTCCAGGGATAGAGGTTCTTCACCCATCGCCCTGGAAAACAGATCATCCACTACAGCTTCATCAAGAACAATCGGCAAAATACCGTTTTTGAAACTGTTATTGAAAAAGATATCGGCATAACTCGGTGAAATAATCACCTTGAAGCCGTAATCTTCGAGGGCCCAAGGCGCATGCTCACGTGATGAACCACAACCGAAGTTTTCCCGTGTCAGCAGCACACGGGCTTCGGCATAACGCGGATCATTCAACACAAAATCCTTGTTTAGCGGTCGCTTGCTGTTATCCATACCCGGCTCGCCATGATCAAGATAACGCCACTCATCGAACAGGTTCGGGCCAAAACCGGATCGCTTGATGGATTTCAGAAACTGCTTGGGAATGATGGCGTCAGTATCCACGTTGGAACGATCCAGCGGACAGACGATACCTTTAAACGTCACAAACTTTTCCATAATCAAACTCCTGCCGTTACATCGGTAAAGTGCCCGGCAATAGCCGCAGCGGCCGCCATTTCGGGACTGACAAGATGAGTGCGTCCGCCCTTCCCCTGACGCCCTTCAAAATTTCTGTTTGAAGTTGAGGCACAGCGTTCACCTTCTCCAAGACGATCTGCATTCATCGCCAGACACATGGAACATCCGGGATCACGCCACTCAAATCCGGCATCAATGAAAATCTTATCCAAGCCTTCCACTTCGGCCTGCTGCTTCACCAGACCAGAACCAGGAACAACCAGGGCCAGCTTGACAGAATCAGCGACTTTATTACCTTTGACCACTTGTGCAGCAGCCCGCATATCTTCAATGCGCGAGTTGGTACAGGAACCGATAAACACCTTGTCGATAGCAATTTCATTCATCGGTGTATTGGCTTGCAAACCCATGTAGTCAAGCGCTCGTTGCATACCACCGGCTTTGACCGGGTCTGGTTCGTTGGCAGGATCAGGCACCTTGTCTTCAATGGAAACCACCATTTCCGGTGATGTACCCCAGGTTACCTGGGGCTTGATTTCATCCGCATTGATCACAACCACCTTGTCAAACTCAGCACCATCATCGGTGAATAAGGTACTCCAGTATTCAACAGCCTTTTCCCAATCCTCGCCTTTGGGGGCAAAAGGCTTGCCTTTGACATATTCAATGGTTTTCTCATCAACACCTACGAAGCCTGCGCGTGCTCCTGCTTCAATAGCCATGTTACAGACGGTCATACGTCCTTCTATCGACAAATCACGAATACCCTGACCGGAAAACTCAATCGCATAACCAGTCCCGCCTGCAGTTCCAATGCGACCGATAATGGCCAGCACAATATCCTTGGCAGTGACTCCCGGATTGACAGCGCCATTGACAACAACCAGCATGGCTTTGGATTTTTTCTGAATGAGGCACTGGGTTGCCAATACATGTTCAACTTCAGATGTACCAATACCAAATGCCAACGCACCGAATGCCCCATGAGTGGCTGTATGCGAGTCGCCACATACCACCGTCATACCAGGTAAGGTCGCACCCTGTTCAGGGCCGACAACATGGACAATGCCCTGACGGATGTCGGACATATCAAACTCGGTGATACCAAAGTCCTGACAGTTCTGATCCAGTGTTTCAACCTGAACCCTGGAAACCGGGTCTTCGATACCTTTTTCACGATCCGTCGTTGGTACATTATGGTCAGGTGTTGCCAGGTTAGCATTAATGCGCCATGGCTTGCGGCCTGCGATGCGCAAGCCTTCAAACGCCTGTGGTGAAGTCACTTCATGCACCAGGTGACGATCGATATAGATCAGGCTGGTATCATCATCTTCACGGACTACGTGTCTTTCCCAGAGTTTGTCGTATAAGGTTCTTGCTTCCATAGATTCCTCTCTTGATAACGAGTCAGGCAGGTTTCCTATAGCTAGTTCAGAAGACGTCGTTAATACCTCCATGCAGACTTCCATTTCACATCCGTGTGGAATGAGACTTCTGAACTAGCTATAGGAAACCTGCCTGTAATCTCATTTTGTAGTTTAGAGAATAGCTAGCTACAATAAATAACACAAATTCATTATTTTCATATTTTTAATAACTTTTAGTTATGGATATTAATGCACTGAAAGCCTTCGTTGAAGTTGCCCAAACCGGTTCTTTTTCACTGGCTTCATCAAAGCTGTTTCTTACGCAGCCTGCTATCAGCAAACGTATTGCCACGCTGGAAAATCAGCTCGGCCTGAAACTGTTTGACCGGATTGGGAAAAAAGTATTTTTAACCGAAGCCGGGACCAAGTTATTACCCAAGGCAATGGAAGTCCTGCAGCAAACAGACGACATTCAACGGCTGGCATCTAATATGGATAACCAGGTTTCAGGTCCATTGATTCTGGGAACCAGTCACCATATTGGTTTAAGAAGACTGCCCACGGTGTTAAAAACCTTTATCAAGCAATACCCCGATGTGAATCTGGATATCCGTTTTATGGATTCCGAGGAAGCCTGTCGTGATGTTGAAAGCGGACAACTCGAAATTGCTATCGTGACCTTGCCCCAGAAACCCTCACCTGACCTGGTCGTTACTGAAGTGTGGCATGATCCTCTGGCGGTAATGACAAATAAAGAACACCCCCTGGCTAAAGCAGAGGCCATTCCTTTTAGAAACCTCGGTGATTATCCTGCCGTGATACCAGGAAAAGGGACTTATACCAGGGCCATTTTAGATAAGGCGCTCAAGGCCCATAAGATTAAACCTGAAATAGCCATGTCGACGAACTACCTGGAAACCCTGAAAATGCTGGCCAGCATTGGCCTGGGCTGGACATTACTTCCCGAATCCATGAAAGATGATGAAGTCATCAAGCTGGATATTAAGGGATTACAGGTTTCACGTTCTCTGGGGATAGTAACCAATCAACAGCGTACCTTGTCTAACCCGGCAATAGCGATAATGGATTTGTGT